>NZ_JAAFHA010000101.1 GCF_010365055.1 Rhodoferax sp. | reverse complement strand
TTTCGTTTACATCAATGCAATGAATACCGCCTATCAAAAAATAAATCCAATACCTCTTGATTTGGTGGGAAGTCCCTGTAGAGGGCTACAGCCTATTTTTATATAAATCTCACCAAGGCGCGCTTGGCAGTCCAGACCACAATTCATTCAGATCAGCAAAATGCCACTTGGCCGGGTCTTCACGCACAGCAATTTTCTCACTGGTGCCAGGACTGGACAGGTCGACCAGCTGCGGCACGATGCGCATGTTCGACTTGGTGGAGAAAAATACCTTGACGCTGGGTGTGGTCAGCGACTTGCCGGTCTGCTCCATCACCACGCCAATGCGCCCGGAGCTCAAGCGCACCAGCGAGCCAACGGGGTAGATGCCCATGCTTTTCACAAACGCCTGGAAGACCTTGGGATCAAAATGCCCATTGCTCCATTCGGCCATTTTCCGCAGGGACTCGGCCGGGTCCCAGCCCGATTTGTACGGCCGGTTGGAGGTGATGGCGTCATAGACGTCGCAGACGGCACCCATCCGCGCCCACAGGCTGATCTGATCGCCAGCGAGCCGATCTGGATAACCCGATCCGTCCATTTTTTCATGGTGATGCAGGCTGACCTCCATGGCGATGGGGTCCACGTTGACACCGGCCAGCAACATCTTGTGCCCCTCCACCGGATGGCTCTTCATGATGCTGAACTCGGCATCGGTCAGTTTGCCCGGCTTGTTGAGCACGTCCATCGGCATGACGGCTTTGCCCAAATCGTGCAACAGTCCGGCCAGACCGGCCGAGCGGGTCTGGGCTTCATCTAGACCCAATTGTTTCGCCAGCGCCACCATCATGGCGCACACCGCCACCGAGTGCATGTAGGTGTAATCGTCCGCCGTCTTGATCCGGGCCAGACTGATGAGCGCACCGGGGTTGCGCGACACCGAGTCGGATATTTCTTCGACCAGCAGCTTGGCGCCACCCACATCCACTGCGTTGCCCATGCGGACTTCTTCAAACATGGAGACCACGGCCTGCTTGGCCTGACGGCATATTTGGGTGGCTCGTTCAAGCTCCTGCGCTGCCGACACCGGTGCGATTTGGCGCTCGACCTCGGCCACTTGAGGGAGTTCATCCTCTACCTGGGCTTCTGGCTGCGCCTCGGTAACGGCATCCACATCGGCGGCCACGTCCAGACCTTTGCTGCAGTCAATCCACACCTCCTTGATGCTGCTGCCCAAGATGGCGGCAATGTCTTTGGGGTCTTTCAGGACAAAACTGGTTCGAAAAAAAGGATGTTCCATCCAGGAGCCGCAAAACTCCTGCAGGTGCATCCCGAGGGTAAGTTGATGAACATTGATCCGTTTAAGCATGAAAGATTCGCTGGTAACTAAAGTCAAGTATAGGCTTCAGCGCTCACGCAAAGGCACACCCAGTTGGCGCAAATAGCCGGCGACTTCAGGGCTCAAAGCGCCGCCGTCGCGAGCCCTTTCTGCCAGCTCCGCTGCAGCGGTTGTTTGCCCCTGAGCGGCCAGCGAGACCGCCGCGCCCAGCATCCAGCGCGGCTCGTTGGGTCGCAGTTTCAGGGCCATCAGATAGGCGGCGGCCGACGCCGGATGCTGTCCGAGGCGCTGCGCCGCGTTGCCCCGGATCGCCCAGATATCGGCAACACCTGACAGCTGCGGCTCCAGGCGAGTCAGCAGCGTCAACGCCTGGCTGACCCGGCCTTCGGCCAGCTCCATGCGCGCCAGTTCGCGGGCAATGGAAGCGACAACCGAATGGCTGCCAGACGGCGCGTCGACCTGGCTGGCACGCTCGGCGAGTGCCAACGCTTCTTGCAGCAGATCAATAGCGGCCGAGCGCGAACCCGCGTTCCAGAGTTGCTGTGCTTGCGCCAAGGCTTCCTGCGCGGCGGGCGGGCGGGTTTGACTCTGCGGCGCGGCTGAAGCCGTTGATGCGATCACCTTGGGTATTGCAGCCGGGGCCTGCATCGGCTCACTCGCTGCTGGGTGGCTCAGCGTCGGCTCGGACCCGATTCGCGGTGTGCCAGCCGCAGGAGCGCGAGTTGCCGCCGCAGGACTCGGTGCGTGCTGGAGCAAATTGTCCATCTTCAGCGAAAAATCGATGGGAGACACGCCAGTCTTGGGCGCAGCTGCAGCGACCGTAGCAGGGGCTTGGGCCGACTCCGGGCGGGGCACAACGGCCGGCTTGGTGATCACACGCACTGGCGGCGTGTCCACAGGCGGTGGCGCGACCGCCAAGCCGCTTGTCAACGGCGGGGCGGAGGGTGAAACCGGGGTCGCAAACGGCTGCGGCTGTGGCTTGGGGCTCTGGGAAAGTTGTATGGCTTGCACCGATGGCTGCGGCGAGGTGCTTTGATTCAGATACCACCAAGCCGCCACGCCAACCACGGTCAGAACGGTCGTGACCAGTTGCACGATGCGACTGAGCGACTGCGCTTTGCGCCCCGGCTGGTCAACACCTTTCACACTCAGCGTATCGCGCACGGCACCGGCGCGCGCGTCTGCGGCCGGCGCCGCGCTCGAACCATGGACCGGGCATTCCGCCTGGCGGCTGTCCAGGTCACGCAACATTTTGTTAATCACGCTCACAGCGCTGCTCCCTGCTGATCATTCTGAATCTTCTGACGTGGCCCACGTGACTTCCAGGGCAGCCAGCGTGCCAGCCAGGACACCGGTGCCAACGCCCGCACACCGGGCGTGTCCAAGCCAGCCAGGCCGACGTGCTGCCGGCTCACACGATGCACGTTCTCGCCATAGGCCAGCATCAGACACTTGTGGGCCAATATATTGACCAGCCTTGGCACACCGCCGCTCAAGCGCGCCAGCAGCTGCGCCGCCTCCGGCTCAAATACCTGCGTATCGGTGGCCTCACTCAAGGCCGCCGTCGCCAGACGATGCGCCAGATAGGTTGGCACACAGTGCTCCGTCATCGGCCCAAGGTATTCACTGAAGGTGATGCGCTGCAGCAGTTGCCGTATTTCGGGGCGCGACAGCTTGGCGTCAAGTTCAGGTTGCCCCAGCAACACCAGCTGCAATAGCTTGCGCTTTTCTGTCTCCAGATTCGACAACAGGCGCAGGCTCTCCATCGTGCGCACGGGAATGGCCTGCGCCTCATCAATGCAAACCACCACCCGTTGGCCCGCCTCGGCATGCCTCAACAGACAGTCCCGCAAAGCGTTGTGCACCTGGTAGCGAGTCAGTTTGTGGCCGTCCGGCGCCCGTGGCACCTCTACGCCCAGCTCTTGCATCAAGGTCATCAGCAAATCATCAGGCCCCATATCCGGGTTCGGGATGTAAGCGGTGACACATTCGCCCTGCAGCGTCTTGAGCAATTGGCGGCACAGCACGGTCTTGCCACAACCGACCTCACCGACAATTTTCAAAAACCCCTCACCACTGCGCAGTGCCACCAGCAGCATGTTGAGCGCGGCCTGCGCGCCGTCATGGGCGTAGAAATAGGCACTGTCGGGCGTGATGGAAAACGGCGCCTCACGCAGCGAAAAATGCCGCAAATACATCACGGCACGGATGTCTTGGCGGTGCCTTCTTGCACGGTGCCGTCAATGCGGATCACGCGGGCGCGCACGGTTTCCATGTCATCAAGCGCCGCGCGGCTGCGCCGGGTTTGCGCTTCCCAGTCTTGCGCAGTGCGGATGATGGTGGGTTTGATCAGCACCACCACTTCTTTTTTGCGCCCGGTGTTGGCGCGATTGCCCAACAGGGTTCCGAAAAATGGAACATCGCTGGTGCCGGGCAAACCGGACGACTTGCGGTTGGACTCGATTTGCATCAGGCCACCAATGGCGACAATGTTGCCGTCCTGGATGCGCACCAGGGTGTCGGTCTCATTCATGCTGCTCGAAGCCAGCGGCAACAGGTAATTGCCCGCGTCGCCCAAAGAAATCTGCTTGGTCTTTTCAGTCACCGTGGTCACCGACGGATGGACGTGCAGCATGATCTTGGTGCCGTCATCAATCTGAGGTGTCACGTCCAGCGAAATGCCGGAAAAGAACGGCGTCAAGGTGATGGACGGCATGGTCGCGGTCGCGGTCGAACCGGCAAGGGTGGTCGACGTGGTGCCGCCCGACACATTGGTCACAAAGAAATCTTCAGCCCCAACCTTGAGCACGGCCTTCTGGTTGTTCAGGGTGGCTATGCGCGGGCTGGAAAGAATCTGCACGTCACCCTGCGTTTCCAGGAAACCGAGCACTGCCTGAAAGCCATCGGTGGCGAAGGCCAGCCCAAACAGGCCCGCACCCGCTGACGGCAACGAGATGCCGTCGGCCAATAGCGCAGACCCAGCAGAGAAGCCCGGCAGGTTGGACTGGACGCCGCGCACCAAGGTATTGCTGGACGTGGTGGCCGAGGTGCTGCCGCCAATCACACCCATGGCGCCGGTCGAACCGCCGCCATTTTTCAAAGCCGACCAGTCGATGCCGCTCTGGTAGCCATCGCGCAGCTCGACCTCCACAATCTTGGCCTCCAGCATCACTTGGCGCTCAACCGCAATTTGCGCTGCCTTCAGAAATTTATCGACCTGACGCAGCTCATCGGGCATGGCATTCACCGCCATGATGCCGGCCTGCGGGCTGGTCACCACGCTGCGCCCTGGCCCCGAACCCACCAAGCCTTTGACGGCATCCGTCAACTCGGCCCAAAAGTCGGTCTTGGAAGATGTGGTGACGCGGCTGCCCTCGCCCTGCTGGCTGCTCGATGTTGGCTGAGTCGTACCTGAAGTGGTGCCGCCCGACGTGCTGGACTGCAGTGCCGCCCCGGGCGACACCCGCAAGTCGCTGTTGCCCACCCGCTGTGAATGCGGGTAGTTGACGGTAAAAATCCGTGTTTGTAGCGTCGGCCCGTAAACGGTGATTCGCCGACCTTCCATCTTGAAGTCATAGCCATAGACATCACGGATGGCTTCGAGGGCCTCCAGCACCGTCACACCACGCAGCGTGACCGACAAGGTGCCCGCCACATCGGGGTGCATCATCATGCTGTAGGGCGTGTCGGCCACGATGGCCAAGAAGACCTCGCGTGCCTGCGCGTTGTTCACCAACAAATCGAGCTTGGGCTCGGGCCGCACGGCCACAGTTGGCGGCGCCGGCTCGGCCAGTGCGTCACTGATGCGCGAGGGCACGAGCACCGGCTTGGCAGGCGTTGCCACCTCGGGCACGGCCAAATCGGCGCGGATGGTCTCGCCGGCATTGGGCATGCGCAAGGGCCGCTCAGCCGCACAGCCAGCAAGCAAGGTCACACCCATGGCCAGACACAAAACCGACAGGGAACCGGCGGGCGGCCACGCGGCCGGGCGCGGTCGGGTGGGTTGAAAAATAGGCATCATGGTGTCGGCATTTCTAGTCATTGGAACAGACCTCAGGGTCGAACGCCGACGCAAGGAGCGACTGCAGGCGATGTATTTGGGGAAGCGGATTCATGCAAAGCTTTGGCTGGGCGGTTCGCCCTGTTGGTCTGGGGCGTCCTGAATGTCTTGACCGTTGGGCGCTGATTCAATCCGAACGGTGCGCAGCCAGCGCGCACCGCAGGCGCTGCCACGGCACGCCGCTCAATGCCATCGAAAAGGGGCACCTTGCGCAGCACCCCACCTTCGCGCAGCCAGAGTTCGGTCTCCGTGATGCGCTCAATGCGCGCCTGGCCCAGTTTGGCGCCCTGCGCATAAAGGCGTGTGCCGACCGCCAGATAGGAGCGGCCATTGCGCACGATCACGGTCGTGGCACTTGAAGCAATGCTGGGTGCACCAGGGGCAGCAGGCGCGCCGGGCACACCCGCGTCGACCGGCGGCAGTGTCGGGTCACGCAGGCTCTGCGCACTGACCACACCCAACGCGACGCCAAGCAACAGGCCGGTCAGCCAGCGCAACGAGTGCTTCATGGCTGAACCTCCAACAAGAACAATTGCAGCGTGAGCTGCGGCGGCAACTTGTCGCTTTTGAGTTGCATCACACCCCAACGCACCTGTGGCATCTCGCTTTCCAGCGTCTGAACGTAGCGCGTCAAATCAGGGTAGGTGCCCGACACTGTCAGCTCGATGCCCTGACGCGTCAGCCCAACGGGCGGCGCCACTGTGCCAGCGGTTTGACCGGGCTTGATGCTGCTTACCTCAGGCGCCACTGCCGACGTGCGCACCAGTGTCAAACCAGAATGACGACGCAACAAATGAGTCAAGGCCTGGGCCAGCGGCGTGGCCTTGGCCGTGTCGGGCAGCACCTCCTTGATGGTCAGATTGACTGAATCGAGCTGCGTCTTGACCGCGGCGATTTCATCACGCGCGGCCCCGCCAACATCCACGGGCTGCACCACGGTTTTGAGTTCATCACGCGCGCGCTGCAATTCAGCGCTCTGCTTTTCAAAGCGCTGCGTCAATTGCTGGTGCGCCACCTGCGCGGGCGACAACCAAAGCACCTGGGCCAAAGCCATACAACTGGCGATGATGGACAAGAACAAGAACACCCGCTCGCGCAGACTCAGCGCATTGATGCGCCCAGACTGCACGCCCCACCAACTCTTCCACCACAGCTTCATGGCTTGACTCCCGTTAGCGGAGCTGGCTTGCCCAGTGCGCTGACCAGGGTGAATGACCACATCGGCCGCGCCGCGGGCACTGCAGAAGTCGCTGCGCCACCCAGGGTATTGAGCAGCGCGGCGCTGGCGTGTTCCACCTTCACGGTGGACAACTGTTGCCCTTCGAGCAGCGCGCTGGCTGCCAGCCTGCTCACCCAGTCATTCAGGGCAGCGGGCTCCAGCGTGAAGCCAGTGAGCGCTAATTGATTGTCATCGGCCCTCAAATCCGTCAGCCACACTTGCGCCGGGATGCTGCGCGCCACCAACTGCAAGCGCGCTGCATGGCCCCAACCGGGCCGAAACAAGCCACGCTGCAGCTCGTCCATCAGACTCTGGCGCTGCTGCAAATCGAGCTTTTGCCCTTGCAACTGCTGCGCCAACGCTGCTTCCAGCGGCCCAGCGCCAATTTTGCCCTGCTGGATGGCGGCCTGCAGACTCTCCAGCTCTTGCGCCTGGGTGGCCAGCGTTTTCTTGAACCCTTCGCTGGCGCTATTCAAACTCCAAACCCAGTAAGCGCACAAACCACCGCCCAGCAGCACAAACACCGCCAACGCCTGCGCCATGGTTTGCGCCGAAAAGTAACGCTTTTGCGTTAACAGAATCGGCGCGCAAAGGTTGATTTGTTGGGGCATGAGGGAAATTGACAGGGCCAGATAGCAGCAGCGGGCGTTGAGGTGATCGTATTATGAATTGAGAGCTGGCAAGCCTCAGAGCTTGCGGCTCTCGGTGCGCAGCAACACACCCAGCAAGGGCCAGCACATGGCCTGGACATCGGTTGGCGCGCCCTCGCAACCCGGGAACATGGCCCTCACATCAAGCGCCACCACCGTCTGCCCCAACTGCGCTGTCAACCACTCTGCCAGCTCATCGCTGCGCCCACCGGCATAGACGCTCAAACCATGGAGCGGCATGGTCGACCAAGTGCGGTCCCACACATCCAGCGAACGCTGCACCTCAACCAAAAAGCGTTGAACCGACTCATCCTGCACACTCATACCCGGCGACGCCAAGAGATCACCGCCGGATGTGCCCGAATAATCATGGCCATAGGCGCCCTGCTGGCCACTGTAGTCAGGCATATAGTCTTGCACCGGGGTGAAGGCTGCCGCCTCACCGCCTGTGGTGGCTGCTGCCAATCCCTCGCTTTCCAGCCGCCAGGAGGCCTCAACAAAACCCTCCGGCAGATCAAAACTGCGCGCGTAAAACAACTCCTCATTGGCGCTGATGGTGAGCACCGCCTCTTGCCCGTTCACCACCACCAACGTCGCGTTGGCCCGGTCCGCCTGACCGTCCCGCGCCGCCAGGGCATTTTGCAGATTGCGTTGCGCGGTTTCCTGAATGTCGATCACCGCCACATCCCAATGCATCGCGTCACCCAGATCAAGCACCGAGCGCACCACCGCATTGGTGGCGGCCACCACAAACAGGTGGCTTTTGCCTTTTTGCTGCTCATCACCGACCCGCATCACGTCCAGCGTGACATCGTCGACATGGCTGTTGATCATGTCCCGAATCTGGTAGCGGGCCGCCGCACGCAACTCTTCTGGCGGCACAGCCGGGGTGTCGATTTGCAGCAGTTGGTATTGCTCGGGCCGCAGCATGACACTGGCCTCAAAACCCTTCAGGCCCAGGGACTGTAGCCGGTGCACAAAGGCGTCCATGCTGTCCGCGCCCTGGTGCGCCACGCCCAGTTTGAGTACCTCATAAAGACCATCCTGACGCGCGCGCGCCAACACATAGGCCAGGGTCTGGCCCGACCAGGAAACGACCAGTTGGTCACCTGAACTCTTGCGCTGCCAAGGCCAACGCATGGTCAGGCACCCTCCTGCCGCGCAGGCTGTGTCATGGTGGGCTGAAATTCAAACATAGGTCAAGAATACACGAAGCTGTTTTGCTTAGATTTTAATAGCTGCCTGCGCAGGTGGGACGGGGGCTAGAGCCGAAAATTATGTAAATTTTCAACAATTTCAATAGTTTTCACGACGGTAGATGAGGGGGGACTTGTAGATGCCGAAGGTGGCGCGGGCGGATGGGTTGGTGGCAGTTGCTCCGGTCCATGGGTACTGCAGCCACGAATCGACCGTCGCCGTGATGTCAATAGAACCTACATGCGTTGCACCGGGTGCTCGAAGCCAGAGGTTGAAGTTGCCGGCAAAACCAGCCACGCCATTGCTGTCAACGCCTGTCACACCAGCCTCCAGATAGCGACGGTTGGTTTGTGCTGGCGTCAAGGCGGCAGCGCAGCCCTTGCCGCTGTTGTTGCCTGGCTCGAGCACGCAGGTGTTGCTGGTGATATTGGCGGTGCCGATCGGTGCGAAGGACAGGGTTGCGTTGGTGCAGGAATCCACAGTGTTGACGCTCCAGGCGTTACCGGGACCTGTGCTTGCCAAATACTCGGCGCGGAACACGACCGGCAAATCAAGCGACTCCGAGCCATAGGCATTGAGCATGCGGGCACGACCATAGCGCATGGCGGTGCCGGTTGGGCTCAATATCTGAGGCATGGGAACCAAGGAACCCACAGCGCTGACCTCGCTTTCGGCCACCTCTGTCACGACCAGGGGGATCGCGGTTGTGAAAGGTCCGATCAATGCGTTGGCGTTGCGAAGGTACGTAAATTGATCGCCGGCATTGAGCGTGTAGGTCATGGTGCCGCTGGTGTTGGCAAGTGCGCCGGCCGACATCGTTGCCACAAGTGGCGTTTTCGTGACGCCATTCTTGCCAAATTGGCTGGCATCGGCCGTGGGCACGGTGACCGTCACCGCCGTGGCGCTCAACTTCTGAAAGCCGCCCTGATAGTTCTGCGTGACACTGCCGCCAATCGCAGCGCCCATCGGCTTGATGGTCAGCGCGGGCGCTGTGGCGTAGCCCATGGGCTGCCCGGTGTAGGTAAAGCCACCTGCCGGGCACGCCGCCGCCATGGTTCCATTCAAGTTAACACTGACATCGAAGTGATCAGGATAGAAGCGCCCGACTTTGCCGCTGGTCGTGCCACCGGGATTGCCCGCGCCAAGGTAATTGCCGTCACCCACGCTGGGGGTCAGCGTGATGATGCCCACCTCACCCCAATTAAAGGTAGTGCCCGTGACCGAGCCCCCTGAAAAGGCGCCAAAGGCAGCGGCATTGTTCAGAGCCGGGTTGGCGCTCAGACCCAGGCCGGGAACCAAGGCATAACTCAGTGAGACCGTCTCTGGCGTGGTCTCCTGGCCATAATTGGGCGTGATGCACGTCGCCGCAATGCTGGACAGGGTCGTGTAACCAGCCAGGCTCGCGGCACAGGATGCATTGACCGAAGTTACCGTGGCAGAAAAATTCTCCCCCGCCTTGACGAACTTGCTACCTGCTGCATCAACCGCCGCCGGATTGCTCAGATGGGGCGCGGCCGTTTGCGTGATGTCCGTGAGCACCAGGCTGTAGGGCTTGACCACAAAACGCGAGCCTGCGGCCTCCTTCGTCGAACCTGTCAGTGTCGCGCCGCCCGCCGTCGCACTTACATTGATCTTGATTTGCCCGACATCTGCAAAGCTGAAGTTACCCAGGCTCGCATTGCCATTGGCGTCAAAGGCGAGGTTGACCGTGGCACCTGTGCTGGCCACTGCTGCAAGACTGCCCACTTTTAGCAAATTCCCGCTGCTGCAACTGGTCGGGTCAAGGCACTGGTAGCTGAAGTTGACCGGGTGTGCGGCGGTCAAGGCGGCCTCGCACGCCTTGGTAGCTGTGTTGGTTTTCACCGCCCGGAGCCAGTAGGGACCAAAATCCACGCCCGCCGTCTGGCTGGAAAAGCTCGCTTCACCGGCATTAACCGCCGTGGCAAAAATCAATCCCGCCGTGTTGAACGTGGTGGAACCACTGTCCCCCACCACACAACTGGCCCCATCCGGGCAGTATTTACGGGCATTGATGGCAGCTGCCTGTTCGTCAGAGAGCGTGAGCGTTGCCACCGCGCCGTCGCTGGCGGCCGGATAACTCAGCGTGGTGCTGGCCACCCCTGATGCGTTGAAAGTGACCGTGGTGGCGCTCAGGGCCCCCGCAGTGGTCTTCAACAAAGCGGTCTTGCCGCTCAAGGTGCTCATGGGATTGCAGGGGACGCCAGTGGCACAAGCGGTCACGGTCACCGTCGTCGGCAAGCACGAAATGCCGGTGGTCGGCAGAGACAACTCGTAATGATCTGGACCTGTCACGGTACAAGGATGCGTTTGCTTTGCAATTGCCGTCAGTGCAGCCTGATTCAAGGCCGCACCGTACACACGAATCTCATCCAGGGTGCCGCGAAACCGGTTGGCTGACTCGCTTGAGGCATTGGTTTCACCGCCGATGGAAACCGGCCCGTTATCAGCACCCCAAGTGCCACTGGTCCAGGCCACTTCCGTAGTTTGATTCAGCAATGCGCCAGAGGCATCGTAGACATAGATCGTGCGCTTCTTGTTCGTGATATCAGCCACTGCTGCGACAAAGTACCAGGTGTTGTTAGCGATGGTGTAGCTGGAATCCAGAATGACCGGATTGATGCCACGCGAATAGAAACGAAGTCTCCCAGACGTGCCATCGGACAGACTGAAACCATAGCCACCCGAATTATTCTGATCATCAATCACAATCCGCTGGCCAGCGGGTGTGATGTTGCTGGACCGAATCCAACCGGTCATGGTGAAGTTGCTGGTGAAATTAGGCAACGAGGTCTGGACATAACTGTTAGCAAACACGCCGTACCCGCACGTCCCCGGGTTGCCCGATATTGCAGCTGACGTCACAGCGGTAGTCGCTCCGTTGAACGCTTGGGCGTGGTTGCCGTTGCCCGAACTGTCCTTCACCTCATTAGTTGCACCAGTCCATGCTGCTTCGTCAAACCGGTATTCAGCGATCGGGCCAGGGGGCAGCGGACAGCTGTGCTGCACGGTGTTTCCGCTATTGGAAGTCAAGGTGTAATCAACTGGGCAAGTGTCTGATAGTTTGACCAATCCACCCGACACGGCGTTGCCAGATAACGAGCCGTTCACGATGACATTGCCATTGAGGACTAGCCCGTTGCTGCTGCCGTTATCGACCTTCAGGTCATTGAAAGTCACATTGCCGGTAATGGTCTGCGCTGCATTGCCGTCAAATTCAACCAGGCCTGTTTGGGCGTTGAACGTGCCTGTATTGGCAAAGTCGCCATCGAGCTTCAGTTTGTCAGAACCCGCATTGAAGGTGCCGGTGTTGACAAAATCCCCTCTCATTTCTATTTCTGCGTTGCC
This sequence comes from Rhodoferax sp., assembly GCF_010365055.1. Taxonomy (GTDB): domain Bacteria; phylum Pseudomonadota; class Gammaproteobacteria; order Burkholderiales; family Burkholderiaceae_C; genus Rhodoferax. The sequence continues at coordinate 1,706 of NZ_JAAFHA010000101.1, read as the reverse complement.
CAAGGTGATCGTGCCGTTATTGGTCAAATTGCCCGGCCCCTGCAAATGCAATTTGTTTCCGCCGCTTCCTAGCAACACGCCACCGGTAGCCACCGTCAAGTCTGCGATTTCCTGGGTATCTTCATTTAAGGTGACGGTGCTTCCACTTGGAATGACGACCCTGTCACCGTCACTGGGAACGCCGCAACCAACCCATGAACTGGCAGCGCCCCAATTTTGGGCGTCAGACTTTGCTGGACAGGTTTTCGCCATGGCATTGCCTGCAAACAACACCAGCAGCAACATCAAAACTTTGAAAATAGTTTTCATAGGATCGGCCTGTTTGTGGTTGGCCGCTGACCCAGCGGTGCGAGGCGATTTGAAATGAATCATTGAGAACTTCAAGACACAAAACAAACTATTTATTTAATAGCTAGTTACGTATATGGGGCGAGGGCTGGAGCCTAAAATCATGTAAATAATTGATGGTTTTAATAGTCTTCCCGGCGGTAGATCAGGGGGCTCTTGAAGACACCGAAGGTGGCGCGGGCTTTGGCATTGCCAACCGCGCCGGTCCAGTTGTATTGCAGCCAGGGCGCATTGGCGGTGCTGGCAAGACCTGAATACCCAGTGCCCGCGTTGACGGTGGTGCAGGTGCTGCCGACGGCAGTCGCACCGAGATTCAAGCTCAGATCGGCCCAGCCAGCGTTGTTGACACCCGGCGCACTCAAAGTCACCGTGTAATTGGGGCTCGCACCGGCGACCGTGGCGGCTGACTCGCAAACTGCCAGGTTGTTGGGGCGGGTGGCGCTACCGGCCGGAGAGCTCCACGCGAACTGGGTGGCCTGAAGGCTGGTACAGGTGTCCAGCGTGTTCTTCTGCCAGTTGCCGTTCCAGTACTGGAGCGTCAGCGGAACCGGCAGAGCCAGGTACTCCGAGCCATAGGCGTTTTGCAGCTGAACCCGGCCATAGCGAATTTTGGTCGTGTTGGTCTCCTGTGCGGCGGGCAGGCCAATCAAGGTGCTGCCATCGGGGTCCGCCAATGCCGCTTTGAGCTTGAACAGGTCATAGGCGCCGTCTGGTGCGCCCAGCTTGCTGAACGCAAAGGTGTTATTGATCTGGAACAGCCCGGCACTCCACGACGCGGTGCTGGGCATGGCCGGGAACGCGGGGCTGCCCAGGCGGGTCACGGCCACTGGCGTGCCCCCGTTGTCGCCACTGATGGTGACCGGCGCAAGATTGGCGTAGCCCGTGGTGTAACGGCTCACCACCGGGTCTGAGACTGAGGCAGCGGCCCCGGTAGACGCATGCGCTCTCAAGGTCAAGGCAACGCCCAGCGCATCCTGGTCCATGTAGGTCATGCCGCCGGGCCCCCCGCAAGCGGGCGTCAGGGTACCCACGAATGAATAGTGACTGGGATACCAGCGCCCCATGGTGGCGGACGCGGCACTGCCAATGTTGCAGCCGTATTTGCCAGCAGCATTGGCGGTGTTTGACGTGCTGTCAGCCACACAATCAGCACTTTGGTCCACGACAGTGAAGCCGGCGTCTACCAGCGCATCGGCGGCGAACTGGATATTTCCGACATCCAGGTACTTGAATGCAGCACCGCTAGCGCTGGCACCCGTCCCTGCGGTAGTGCAACATTCGTTCTGTAATTTCCCCGACCACTGAAACTGACCCTGTTTGGAAGTTTCTGGTTTTGGGATTTTTTAATCAGGCCCCTG
>NZ_JAAFHA010000100.1 GCF_010365055.1 Rhodoferax sp. | reverse complement strand
CCAGCGCAGCAGCGCTTCGGCACCGAGCAGACGGCCATCGCGCAGGTCGACGCGCGGCTGGTAGTACACGGCAAATTGGTTGCGCATGATCGCCAGATGCAGCTCCTGCTCCATCACGGCACGTTCACGCTGATCAACGTTCATGCTCTCTTCAAAGAAGACGAAACGGCCGCGGCCGGCGGCCTTGGCCCGGTACATGGCAATGTCCGCCTGCTTGAGCAGCTCTTCGGCGGTCGAACCGTCGACGGGAAACACCGACACGCCGATGCTGGCACCGACGAAACAATTGTTGCCGGCGATCTGGAACGGCTCAGACAGCAAGGCCAGCACCTGGCCGGCCAGCTTGGCCGCCTGTTGCGGGTTGTCCAGGTCGGTCAGCAGCACGACGAACTCATCGCCACCCAAGCGCGCCACGGTGTCGCACTCCCGAACACAGGTGCTCAAGCGGCCGGCGGCCACCTGCAAAAGCTGATCGCCGCCAGCGTGGCCCAGGGTGTCATTGACGCTCTTGAATCGGTCGAGGTCGAGAAACAGCAGCGCCAGCTGCTTGCCAGTGCGGCGCGCGCGCGCCAGTTCCTGCTGCAGGCGCTCACTCAGAAGCGCCCGGTTGGGCAAACCAGTCAAGTCGTCGTGGTGGGCACGCAACACCAGCTCGGCCTCGCGGGCGAGCGCGGCAAAAGCGACCCCGACCCGTTTCGCAAGATCGCGTGCCTGCTCGATCAATTCATTGTTGATCTCCTGCTGATCGGCCACGCCGATGCCCAATGCACCGCAGACTTCATCGCGCCAAAAAATGGGAATGACAAAGCAGTGTGCCGCACCCAAGCCGGCCAGTATGGCCACGAAGCGCGGGACATCCGGCCCATCAACCGGCAGCCACACCCCATCGCGGTAGCGGACGCAGTTGGCCAGGTGCTGTGTTCCGAATTGCAGCTGAACCTTGGTCGGCTGCGCGGCCGTGCCCTGCTGCAGATACGCCGTGCCCAGATCGGACGACCGGTCATCGACCAACACCACGCCGATCACGGCCTTTGGCAAAAGCGCTAGCAGACGCGCCTGTACCAGCACGACGATCTGCCCAATGTGGAGGTGCGACAGGATTTCCTGGTCAATCTCGGACAGCGCGCGCAGCGCGCCGATCTGCTGGCCGACACGAAGTGCCATGCCGTTGAGCGAGCGCGCCAGTTGGCCAAATTCGTCATCCCGCTCGACCGTGACCGGCTGCGCAAAGTCCTCGCGGGCGATGCGCTGGGTGCCTTCAATCAGACGTTCAAGCGGCACCAGCGTGCGACGAATTTGCACCACGCTCAGCAGCGCCACCAGCAGCAGCGTCAGCAGCGTGACGCCGAGATACGTCTGGGCCAACTGGGTGAGCGAGGCAATGGCCAACCCGCCGGGGCGTAGCGCCACAATCGTCCAGTCGTCGGCGCCGAATTTGGCCTTGAGAAACAGCCCGCTGGTGGCGGATAACCAGCCAGCGGCGCTGTCAGCAGGGCCATCGGCCCTGTGCAAAGCGACGCTGCTTGCAGTCGAACTGACCTTGTCGTTCGAGCAGTACAGCACCACGGCGCCTTCGGCCAGGACACACATGTCGGTCTGGTAGGAAATTTCCTCGCTATCGCCCCACACATAGGCCGACTCGAGCTCCGCGATCAGGACACCGGCTGCCACTTGGGCCGGGTTCATGGCGACGGCCAGCCAGGGCGGGCCCGCAGGCCGCTGCGGCAACAACAACGCGACCTCACCCTTGGCAAGCTGTGACGCGGCGCGGGCGTCGATCCGGGGTGGCTCTTCACCCGAGGGCGGACCAAACCGCAACACGGCTTGGTCGTGGGCCACAAGATAAGTACGCCGGAACACGCGCTGCAAAGCGAATGGGTCGGTGTTTTCCACGTTGGAACCACGGCGGATTTGTGCGGCGTTCGCGTTCAGGATGAAATGAGCACCGAGCAGGCGGTCGTAGAGTGCTCGGCCGTGGGCGCTGCCCGCCTGCGCCAGCTGGCGCTGCGTGTAGTCGCTGACCACAGTGCGAACATGGCCGTAGGACAGCACCGCCAGCAGGGCCGCCGGGACAAAGGCCGACAGCAGGAACAGGAACAACACGCGGCGGGCGATGGCACTGCGCAGAAACGTCCCTTCCACCAGCATTTTCATGGCCAAGCGAACACCACCTCAAGGGTGAACGTCATTGCGGCGAGAAAGTTGAAGCCAGCCCGACGAAGACGCCATCACTCGCACGCACGATGTCGTCCAGACTGTCTTTCTGCGTCAATTGCGACTTGAAGACGCCATCCTTACCCATGCTGAACAGGTCAAAGTCGGAATTGATCGGATTGAACTTGTGATCCTTGCTCGCTTTTCCGATGCCACCGGCGCCGGTCAGATCGAGATACTGGTAGGCGTGACCCCAGGGATCGAGCTTGCCGCCATTGCCGACATCCGCCAGCGACGCCGGGAAGGAGCCCCCGCTTGCGGCATAGTCCGCGATCAGCAGCTGAAGAATTTTGACGTCCTGGATCGCGATGGTCCGATTGACCCGTTCGCGGTAATTGCTATAGATCGGCATGGCAATCGCCGCCAGCACACCGATCAGCGCCACGACCAGCATGAGCTCAATCAGCGTCAAGCCCGCCAGCCGAATGCGCACGAGGGGCGTGTGCTTTGAATCCATGATCCGTACTCCCAAAGACCAATGTTATTAATTGAATTCATGATACCCCACTTGCATCGGTTGAATGCCAGCGTGCGAGGGCTGGACGCTAGGGCCGCAGTATTCGCAGGCCCGGTTCATCATCGGCCATCACCTGTTGCGCCCACGCCGTCAGCTTGCCCGCATCGGCACGCAAGACCTCTTGCTTGACGGCCAGAATTTGCGCTGGATGCATGGAAAAACTGCGCAGGCCCATGCCCAGCAACAGGCGGGTGAGTGAGACATCGCCGGCCATCTCGCCACACAGGCTCACCGGCTTGCCCTGGGCCCGACATTCGGCAATGGTGAGCGCCACCAGCCGCAGCACCGCCGGATGCAGAGGATCGTACAAATGCGCGACGGACTCGTCGGCGCGGTCGATCGCCAACGTGTACTGAATCAGGTCGTTGGTGCCGATGGACAAGAAATCAAAGTACTTCAGAAACAGCTTGACCATGAGGGCGGCGGCGGGCACTTCAATCATGGCGCCCACCTTGACCGGGCCATAGGCGATGCCACGGTTGTCGAGCTCCACCCGGGCCCGGTCAATCAGGGCCATCGTGTGGCGAATTTCACTGCCATGCACCAGCATCGGTATCAGCAGGTTCACCGGACCCTGGGCAGCCGCACGCAAGATCGCCCTGAGCTGCGTCAGGAACATCGCCGGGTCGGCCAGGCTCCAGCGAATGGCCCGCAGTCCCAACGCGGGGTTCAGGTGGGCGCTGTCCTGCGGCGACTCACCCAGCGGTTTGTCGGCGCCCACGTCGACGGTGCGAATCGTCACCGGCAAGCCCTGCATGCCTTCAATGGCACGCCGGTACCCCTGGTACTGCTCCTCTTCGTTGGGCAGCCGGCCACGGCGTCCCATGAACAGGAATTCACTGCGGAACAGGCCCACGCCAACCGCGCCCGCCGACACCGCGCCAATTGCGTCTTCCGGCAGCTCAATATTGGCCAGCAATTCAATTTTTTGACCATCCATGGTCACGGCTGGCGTGCGCAACAAGCGGGTAAGCCGACCGCGCTCCAGCTCGCCCTGGCGCTGCTTGAAGCCATATTCGGCCAGCAAAATGGGGGACGGGTCGACCAACATCACACCGGCGTCGCCATCCACGATGACCCAGTCATCCTGGCGCACCAACTGGCTCGACAAGCGCGCGCCCACCACGGCCGGGATGTCCAGACTGCGGGCCACGATGGCAGTGTGCGAGGTCTTGCCACCGACGTCGGTCACAAAACCGGCGAACACACTTTGCTTGAATTGCAGCATGTCGGCCGGCGACAGGTCGTGCGCCACCAGAATCAAGGGCACATCGACGGTGTCGTCCAGCAAGAGGTCTTGTTGCGATCGTTTGCGCAGCGTACGACTCGGTGCCACCAGCCCCGGCGAGGCAACACCCTTCATGGCGCGCAATACTTTCTCGGTGATTTGTTCCAGGTCGGCTTTGCGCCCGCGCAGGTATTCGTCCTCCATCTCGTCGAACTGTCGGGCGATCACTTCCAGTTGCGTGGTGAGCGCCCACTCGGCGTTGTACAAGCGGTCGCGGATCCAGTGCCTGACACCGCTGGCCAGTTCATCGTCGTTGAGCAGCATCAAATGCACATCTAGCAGCGCTGCCAACTCGTGCGGCGCCTCTTTGGGGCCCATCTGGCTGATGCTGGTTTGCAGGCGGTGGATTTCAGTGACCACCGCATCGCGCCCGCTGCGTAGCCGTTCAATCTCGGAATCAACCTGGTTCGGCTCAATAAAATAATGCGCCACATCGACCCGGCTGGAAGCCACCAGCACCGCCCGCCCAATGGCGATACCCCGCGCAACGGCGAGACCGTGAATGGAAAAGGTCACTCACCTTCTCCGAATTTGTCGGCGATCAGTGCCAATAGCGCGTCCAGGGCTTCCTGTTCACGCTCACCGCTGGTGTCGATCTCCACCGTGCTGCCCTTGCCGGCCGCCAACATCATGACGCCCATGATGCTCTTGGCATTGACGCGCCGCTCGCCCTTGGCAATCCAGACTTCGCAGGAGTAGCTGCCCGCCAACTTGGTGAGCTTGGCTGAGGCCCGCGCATGCAAGCCCAATTTATTGCTGATGGTCGCGCTTGCTTTGATCACTTTTCTTCCTCAATTGATTCTGCGGCGCCGTCGTCGCCACCGGCATGACACCCTGCGTGCCACCCGCCAAAGCCCGCGCCACCATGGCATCCAGGGACTCACCGCGGTAGGTGACGGTGCGCAGCAACATCGGCAGATTCACCCCGGCAATTAACTTCGAATTCACGCCATCCACCAATTTTTGCGCCACGTTGCAGGGCGTCGCCCCGAAAACATCGGTCAACACCAGGGTTTGCGGCGCATGCAGCAAGGCCAGCGCCTGCCTGGCGCCCGCCAGCGTTTCCTCGGGTGGCGTGTTGGCCTGCACGTCAAACATCGCCACGGCCGTCTCGGCATCCGGGAAGACATGCAGCACGCACTGGCGCAACGCACTGGCCAGCGGCGCATGAGCAATGATAAGAATGCCGTTGTTCATTTAATCAATATGGCAGGGCAGACGGTGCACTGGCAAGCAGGTCAACACGCTGCCCAGAAACCTGGGGAGGGACTGATTATGGCTGTTTGCCGACGGCCCGTGGCCAGGGCACGCCGGCCACCCCACCACAGGGCAACCAGACCGGCTGAGCGGCCGGCCCGTGGCTCAGCGTGGCGCCGCGTGCGCTTGGTCAAAGCGCCGCGCCGCGACGTCATTCAAGACGCCAAACACCTATTGCTGAATCGCGCTGCCCGTGCCCCGCGGTATCGGCTGCACATTGAACGGTCAACGGCCCATGAATGCAGCGCCGAAGGAGAATTGGGATGAAATTCGACGCCAGAACCCCGGCTTTGAGGCGGGGCAAACCGTGCGCTATTCCTTGCGGAAATCGTCGTGGCAGCTCTTGCAGGTGCCGCCGGTCGCAGACACGGCCGCCTTGATGTTGCCCAGGTTGCCGCTCTTCGCGGCGGCGGACAGCTTGCTCATCTCGGCCTGCATCTTGTCGGCGTATTCCTTGAATTTGGCGGACTCCTTCCAGATCTCCGGCTTGGCCCGGGTGTCGCCCTTGTCGGTCCCTTCGCCAAAGGCGGCCCAGGGCAGCTTGGCCACAAAGTCAGCCGTTGCCGCACTGTCGGCCGCCACTTTGGCGTCAAACGGTGCTTTGCCAGACGCCATGGCCGCGACACGGCTGAAGTTCTGCTGCATCACAAACAAGGCGCTCTTGCGGTACTTGACGGCATCTTCTGCTTTGGCGAACTGGGCTGAAGCCGGGACGCTGAAGGCGACCACGCTGGCAGCGAGGAGCAAGACGGTGCTACGTTTCATGTGGATTCCTTCCTAGGGAGAGTTGTCAATTATTGGGGTTGGTCAGTGTAATGGTGATCAAAACTTCCTGCTGGCGCGCCCAACATGCCATGAACAACCAGCGCGCACCGCATTGACAGCCAAGGACCTGAGCAGGCGATTGTTCAATTTCCTGCAAAATAGTGGCAACTTTTCGATCAACTCTGAAGGAGACACGCATGTCACATAAGGTCAGGGTGTGGGACTTGCCAACCCGCTGCTTCCACTGGGCCTTGGTGCTCTCCTTGATTGGCTTGCTCACGAGCGCCCAGATCGGTGGCGATGCCATGGCCTGGCATTTCAGATCGGGTTACGCGGTGCTGAGCCTGCTGCTGTTCCGTCTCATTTGGGGTGTGGTGGGCGGCAAATGGTCGCGTTTTAGCTCTTTCCTCTATGCGCCCGCCACGGTGCTGGCGTACATCCAGGGCCGCGGCCGGCCCGAGCACAGCATCGGTCACACCCCGTTGGGCGCAGCTTCGGTTTTTGCGCTACTGGGCTTTCTTCTGCTGCAGGTCGCCAGCGGACTCGTCAGCGACGATGAGATTGCGGCTGCGGGCCCCTTGTCCAAGCTGGTCTCCAGCGCGGTCGCGGGCACGGCCACGTCCTACCATACGACGGTTGGCAAACTGATGGTGATCGCCCTGGTGCTGCTGCACATCGGCGCGATCTTGGTCTACTATGTCAAGAAGCGTCAAAATCTGGTCCGACCCATGCTTCTGGGCGACAAGGAGACCGACAACGCCGTGGTGGGTTCGCGCGATGACGCCGGCTCGCGTGCACTGGCGCTTGTCATCTTCTTGGGCTGTGCTGCCCTGGTGGCCGGCATGGTCACGCTGGCGGGGTGAGCGCTCCGGATCCAATGGGCTCGCCTGCAGGGCGGTCAAATCCCGCAGCGGCAAGCCGCCAAGCACTTTGACAGGTGACTTGGCTTATTGGAGGATGTCGCCGATGCAGACGTACTTGATCTCCACGTAGTCATCGATGCCCAAATGCGAGCCCTCGCGCCCCAGGCCGGACTGCTTGACGCCGCCAAAGGGCACATGCTCGGTGGCGAGAATGCCCACATTGACACCCACCATGCCGTACTCCAGCGCTTCGCTGACGCGCCAAATGCGGCCGATGTCGCGGCTGTAGAAGTAGCTTGCCAGGCCAAACTCGGTGTTGTTGGCGGCAAAAATCGCATCCTGCTCGGTCTTGAACTTGAACACCGGCGCGAACGGGCCAAAGGTTTCCTCGCGCGCGCACAGCATGTCAAACGTGGCGTCGGCAATCAGGGTGGGCTCAAAGAATTGTCCGGTCAAACGCTTGCCCCCGGTGAGCAATCGCGCGCCTTTGGCCAACGCATCCTGCACATGACGCTCGACTTTGAGCAGTGCGGCCTCTTCAATCAGGGGGCCCTGGTTGACCCCTTCCGCAAAGCCGTTGCCAACCTTGGCGGTCTTGACCTTGGCGGCGAACTTGGCCACGAACTCGTCATAGACGCCTTCCTGCACATAAAAGCGGTTGGAACACACGCAGGTTTGCCCGGCATTGCGGTACTTGCTGGCAAATGCGCCTTCCACCGCGCTGTCGATGTCGGCATCGTCAAACACGATGAAGGGTGCGTTGCCACCCAATTCCAGCGACAGTTTCTTGATGGTCGGGGCCGACTGCGCCATCAGGATGCGGCCGACTTCGGTGGAGCCGGTGAAGCTGATGTGACGCACCACGTCGCTGGCGCACAAGACCTTGCCCACGGCAATGGAGTTGTCGGCATCGGCCGTGATCATGTTGAGCACGCCGGCCGGAATGCCAGCGCGCAGCGCCAGCTCGGCAGCGGCCAGCGCCGTCAGCGGGGTCAGTTCGGCCGGCTTGATGATGACCGGGCAGCCCGCGGCCAGCGCGGGCGCCACCTTGCGCGTGATCATGGCGATTGGAAAGTTCCAGGGTGTGATGGCCGCGCAAACGCCGATCGGCTGGCGCAGCACCAGGAGGCGGCGGTTGTTGTCGAACTGGGGCAGGGTTTCGCCGTTGAGGCGCTTGGCTTCTTCGGCAAACCATTCGACAAAGCTGGCGCCGTAAGCGACTTCCCCCTTGGCCTCCGGCAGCGGCTTGCCCTGCTCGGCGGTCAGGATGCGCCCCAGGTCGTCCTGATTCGCCATCAGCAGGTCAAACCATTTGCGCAAGATGATGCTGCGCTCTTTGGCCGTTTTGCTGCGCCAGGGGCCCCAAGCCGCGTTGGCCGCCGCAATGGCTTGCTCGGCCTCGACCGGCCCGAGGTTGGCGACATCGGCCAGCTTGGCGCCGGTGGCGGGGTCGATCACGTCAAATCTGGCGCTGCCTTGAACCCATTGCCCGTTGATCAGGGCATCGGTCTTGAGCAGGGTCGGGTCCTTGAGCAGCGAAAGCGGTGAAACTGAAACAGACATGAAAGCTCCTGTAAATTTATGGAAAATCAAGCCCTAGCCCTTACCGAATAAGCACTAGCAGCTACCAAATAAATAGCTAAATAGTGGACGTCATCTGGAACGCGACGCTAGCGTCTGCGCACCCGTGGCAGCACGCACAGCATCTCGAACAACAGATTGGCGCCGAGCAGGGCGGTGTTGCCGCTCACATCATAGGGCGGCGAGACCTCGACCAGATCACAGCCCACCAGATTGAGCCCGTGGCAGCCGCGAATGATCTCCAGCGCCTGGGGCACGCTCAGGCCACCGATTTCCGGCGTGCCGGTTCCGCCCGCATAGGCCGGGTCGATGCCGTCAATGTCGAAGCTCAGGTAGCACGGGGCGCCGCCAATCTGTTGCCGCACTTTCGCCATCAAGGGCGCGAGCGACTGGTACCAGATTTCATGCGCAGGCACCAGGGTGAAACCTTGGGCGCGCGGCCAGTCAAAGTCATCCGAGGCGTAGCCGCTGCCGCGCAAGCCGATCTGAAACACCTTGTGGCCATCGAGCAGATTTTCTTCGACCGCGCGGCGAAACGGCGTGCCGTGCGCAATGCGCTCGCCAAACATATCCTCGTTGACGTCGGCGTGGGCGTCGACATGCACCAGCGCCACCGGGCCATGCTTGGCCACCACGGCGCGCAGGATCGGCAGCGCAATGGTGTGGTCGCCGCCCAGCGTGAGCGGGATGCAGTCCGCGTTCAGCACCTGCTCGTAAAAGCCGGTGATGATCGGCAGCGATTTCTCCAGCGAATAGGTGTTGATCGGCACATCGCCCAGATCGGCCACTTGCAAGGTGTCGAAAGGCGCAGCGCCCGTGGCCATGTTGTAGGGGCGAATAAGCGCGGATTCAGCGCGAATCTGGCGCGGGCCAAAACGCGCGCCGGGCCGGTGACTGGTGCCGATGTCCAGCGGCACGCCAATGAAGGCGGCGTCCAGGCCCTCGGGCGAATTGACCACTGGCAAGCGCAGCATGCTGGCGATGCCGCCAAAACGCGGCATGGCGTTGCCCGACAGGGGCTGATTTTTGGGCGGTATGGGGTTCATGGGAAGAAGCCTTGGCGGGCGCGGTGTCAGTTGATCAAAAATTTATACGAAATAGGCTGCTATCCCTTATGGAATATGCGCAAGCAGCTATGAAAATGATAGTTATTAAGGTCACAGGAGCGCCTTAGCGGCGCCGCCCGCGCAGCCACTCCAGCCCCAGCATCAGCGTGGTGGTGAAGATGATCAGCAGCGTCGCGACCGCCGCAATCGTCGGGTTGATGTTCTCCCGAATGCCGGTGAACATCTGGCGCGGCAACGTGACCTGGCTCGGGCCGGCAATGAAGAGCGTGACCACGACCTCGTCAAAGGAGGTGGCAAAGGCAAACAGGGCGCCCGAGATGACACCCGGTGCAATGATGGGCAACGTGACGCGGAAAAAGGTGGTGAGCGGCCCAGCCCCCAGGCTCAAGGACGCCCGAATCAGGTTGTTGTTGAAATTCTGCAAGGTCGCCAGCACGGTGGTCAGCACAAAAGGCGCGCCCAGGGCCGCGTGCACCAGCACCAGACCAAGGTAGGTGTCATTGAGACCCATGCGGGCAAAGAACAGGTAAGTGCTGACCGCCACCACCACGACCGGCACCACCATCGGCGCGATCAACAAACTCATCAGCACGCCCTTGCCAAAGAAGTTGACCCGCGCCAGGCCGACCGCCGCCATGGTGCCCAGCACGGTCGCCAGCACGGTGGCCAGCGGCGCGACGATGAAGCTGTTGCGGGTGGCACGCGCCCATTCGGCCGAGGAAAAAAGGTTCTCATACCAGCGCAGCGACCACCCAGGGATCGGGTAAGACAAGAAGGTGCTGTCGCTGAACGACAAGGGGATCATGACCAGAATCGGCAGCAACAGAAACAGCAGCACCAGCACGCCCAGGACGCGCAGGGCGTACCAGCCGGTCTTGTCGAACACAGTGGCGTAGGCCGGAAAGATGGGACGGGCAGGCAGTGACATCAGGCTAGCCCAGGCTAAGTTCTGTTTTGACCAAGCGCCGGTACAGCGCATACAGCACCAGCGTGGCCGACAGCAGCACGGCACCGAGGGCGCAGGCCATGCCCCAATTGACCGTGACGTTGGTGTACTGGGCAATGTAGTAGCTCAGCATCTGGTCGTCCGCGCCGCCCAGCAACGCCGGTGTCACGTAGTAGCCAATGCTCAAGATAAACACCAGCAAGCCGCCCGCGCCCATGCCGGGGTAGGTTTGCGGCATGTAGACGCGAAAGAACGCACCCAAAGGTGAGCTGCCGAGCGAGACCGCCGCGCGCAGATAGGTCGGCGGCACCGACTTCATCACGCTGTACAGCGGCAGGATCATGAACGGCAGCAAAATGTGCACCATCGCAATGATGACGCCGAGCCGGTTGAACAGCAGCGGCAGGGGCTCGCCCACAAAGCCCAGTTCCATCAGCGAGCGGTTCACCAGGCCATTGGTCTGCAGCAGCACGATCCAGGCCGCCGAGCGCACCAGCACCGAGGTCCAGAACGGCACCAGCACCAGAATCATCAAGATATTGGCCTGGCGCGGCGACAGCGTGGACAGCCAGTAGGCCAGCGGGTACCCCAGCAGCAGGCAAAACAGCGTCACCACTGCACTGATTTCAAAGGTGCGCAGCAAGATTTTGAAGAAGGCGGCCGAGTCGGCATCCACTCGGGTGATGTTGCCTTGCACGTCGCGTTTGAGATCGACCGTGGTGAGCAGATAGTCAGGGGTCCAGCGGGAGCCATTCTTGGCAATCGCCTGCCAATAGCCCAGCTCCTGCCAGCGCGGGTCGAGCGCCAGCATGCGCTCGCGCGTTTGCGCAGCGCTCAAATTTTTCTCAAAAGGAAGCGCCCGGTAGGTACTCATGACCAGGGACCGGGCCCCGCTGATCTCGCTGTTCAGGCGCCGCGCCAAGCCACCAACCTCAGACTGCTCGGTGATGGCCGAAAAATCGGTGATCAGCGCCGCATAGGCTTCGTCGGGTGGCGCGCTGGTGCGGTCCCAGTGGTCCAGCGCCGCCACCGTGTGGCGCAGCGTGCTGGCCACCTCCGGGTTCTCAACCGCACGCACCAGCAGCGCCCCAATGGGCACGATGAAGATCGCCAGCAGAAAAACCAGCAGCGGCAGCGTCAGAGAGATGGCAAAGGCTTTTTTGCGCCGTTCCGAGCGTCGCAATTGGCGCGCCAGGTTGCCAGGAATCACAGTGGCGGTCATGACCATCTCTCCAACTCTCAATTACTGGGCAGCCCAGGCGGTGAAACGCTTCTCGAGCGCCTCACCCTGATCGGCCCAGAAGCTCACGTTGAACTGCAGTGCCGTTTTCGCGTTCGCCGGCGCCGTGGGCAGTTGCCCCAATACCTTGGCATCGAGTTTGGCCAGTGCCTTGGTGTTGGTCGGGCCGTAGGAGATGGTCCTGGCGTACTCGGCCTGTTCATCGGGGCTGCTGGCCATGGCGATGAACTTCAGGGCCGCATCCTTGTTGGGCGCGCCTTTAGGCATGACCCAGTAATCCAGGTCATAAATGCCGCCGGTCCAGGTGATCTGCAGGTTCTTGCCTTCGCGTTGGGCGGCATCGATGCGGCCGTTGTAGGCGGTGGTCATGACCACGTCACCGGCGACCAGAAACTGCGGCGGTTGGGCGCCCGCTTCCCACCATTGGATGTTGGGTTTGAGCTCGGTGAGTTTCTTGAAGGCGCGGTCAGCACCTTCTTTGGTCTTGAGCACTTTGTACACGTCGGCCACTGCCACGCCATCGGCCATCAGGGCAAATTCGATGTTGTAGCGCGCACCCTTGCGCATGGCGCGTTTGCCCGGGAATTTTTTGACATCCCAGAAATCGGCCCAGGTGGTGGGGGCGGTCTTGAGCTTGTCGGCGTTGTAGGCCATGACCGTCGACCAGACAAAAGTGCCAATGCCGCATTCATGAATGGCAGCCGGCGTGAAGTCGGCCTTGTTGCCGATCTTGCTGTAGTCCAGTTTTTCAAACAGACCTTCGTCACAACCCCGGGCGACATCGGGGCTTTCCACCTCGACCACGTCCCAGGTCACGTTCTTGGCTTCAACCATGGCCTTGATCTTGGCCTGCTCGCCGTTGTAGGCTACGGCGACAATTTTGTTGCCCGTGGCTTTTTCATAAGGCGCGAAGTAGGCTTTTTTCTGGGCGTCACCATTGGCGCCCCCAAAATTGACCACGGTAATCTGAGTTTCGGCCAGGCTGGCCAGTGCGACAAAGGCGGCACAGGCCGCTACCAGCGGTTTGAGGTTCATGAACGATCTCCTTGGGTTTTTGAAAGCAGGTGGGAAATGCATGCGGCTCAAACATAGACCCGCAAATGCTCGGGGGGCAGTTGCAGCCAGATCGCATCGCCCGCAAGGGGTATGGTCTGGCTGGACAGCGCAATCTTGACGGTGGCCTGCGCCTGGTTGGCGACCGTGCAGCGCAGGCGCAGGTGGTCGCCCAAATAAATCACATCATTCACGCTGGCTTGCAGGCCATTGGACGCCGGCTGGTCAGTGCTTGACAGCGGGCAGATGCGCTCGGGGCGAATGCAGGCTTGCACGCTCTGCCCTGGCGTGGCGGCGTTCACGTTGAGGCCGCGCAAGCTGCTGCCGCAGGGCAGTTGGACCGTGCAATGCGCGCCATCGACGCCAGCGACCTTGCCTTGAAAGACCGTGTTGTCGCCGACAAAGCCGGCGACAAAGCGGTTGGCCGGGGTTTCATAGAGCTGGGTGACGCCGTCGATTTGCTGAATGGCGCCATCGTTGAACACGGCCACCCGGTCCGACATGGTCAGCGCCTCGGACTGGTCGTGCGTGACGTAGACAAAGGTCAAGCCGAGTTTGCGGTGAATCTCTTTGAGCTCGAGTTGCATGTGCTCGCGCAACTGCTTGTCCAGCGCACCCAGGGGCTCGTCCATCAGCACCAGTTGCGGGTCAAACACCAGGGCGCGCGCCAGCGCCACGCGCTGCTGCTGGCCGCCCGAGAGTTGCCCCGGATAGCGCGCGCTCAGGTTGTCCATTTGCACCATCGCCAAAGCACGCAGTACTTTGGCCTCGCGCTCGGACTTGCCAAAT
>NZ_JAAFHA010000099.1 GCF_010365055.1 Rhodoferax sp. | reverse complement strand
TGAGTGCGGTGCGGATTTCCTTGTCGCGCATCTTGACGACGTATTCATCCCCGGCATAGGCGCTTTGCATGGTGGGCCACTGCGCCAGCAGCTTCAGCGCCGCCGCGTCCTGCAACTCGGTGCGCTCTTGGGCCAGTTCCAGCACGGTGCCGTAAGCGCCGGGTTTGGCAGAGCCGTTTTTGCAGGGGTCGTGCGCTCCAGCCTGAGCCGCAAGCCAAACCCAAACCACGGGCACCATCGCATTACCTGTGGGCGGCACTGATTGCGCGCATTTATGAGGTGTTCCCGCTGATCTGCCCAATGTGCGGGGGCCAGATGCGCATCATTGCTTTCATTACGTTCAGTGCCGACATCCACAAGATACTGGAGCACATCGGGGTGGCCCCAGAAGCTCCCCGCATCGCTCCGGCACGCGGGCCGCCGCTATGGGACGAGTGTGGTGCGCAGGAGACGGGGGAGGGTGTTGAGGCTTTGCCGGACTGGGATATGACCAGTCAATCAGCACCCGATCACCCCGACGATCAGCGCACAGACTGGTGAGCCTGAAAAGGTGGGGCGCGACGACTGCGCCGGGGTGGGGCTGTGTTCGGAGGCAGCCCGGAGCGTGGTTTGGGATGAGTGGGCGAAAATTCTTGGGGATATCAGACGATCAATTCAGGGGAAACCCGTTTTATCAGTACGGTTTGGGGTGCGATACTTGGGCTCATGCGGTTGGAAGTCCTATCCGTCACAGGTTTTTGGGTTTTGGGTTTTGGGTTTTGATTTAAATCGACAAGAACAAGTTCAGCGGATGATCTGCCATCTGCTCGAACCCATAGCGCTTGTAAAACTCGACTGCTGGGGGTTTCGCATTGACAACCAAGCCAATCCCACCCACCTCACTGGCAATGCGTGTGACGCGGTCAATGGCATCAAAAAGCATGAACGCCCCGATACCTTTGCCTTGTTGGCCTTTGTCAGTTGCCAATCGCCCGAGTCGGAAAACTGGCACCTTGGTAGGCAAGCGCTTGCGATGCTGCGCCAGCAAGTCAGTATTGACCAGTTCAGCCATGCTGATGGCGTAATAGCCAAGAACTTGTGCACTATCCCCGTTGGTGGCAACCACAAAAGTCGAGGAAACGCCCTTCTCTTTATGCTGCATGGCTACCTGGGTAAACCAGCCATTGAGTTGCGCATCGCCGCAGTCAAATCCATTCCTGTCATGCCATTGGCTCAGCGATAGAACCAGCATTCTTTATCCTCAGGTAACGGGCCTGCGCTTGCAGGAATTTTTCGTTGCGCGGGGGCGGGTTTTCCATCATCTCCATGAGTCGCAACGATTCCCTGCGAGTGAGAACAATCGTGGATTCACTTTCAATGACCTTATCCGCTTTTTCCAGCGCGGCCTGCACCACGAACTGGTTCAGGGTCGCACCCACGAGATCGGCTGCCACTTGCAGTTTGTCCAGCACATGGTCAGTCAGTCGTGTGGTGAGTCGTTTGCCCGTTTGAGCTAGCATGGCAATCTCCATATAAGGTATTTTTGCAATGCGCCCAGTGTAATTTAGTGGCGTCATTTTGTCACCACCTTTTCTTTCTCATTGCTGCGCAATGGCGCGGTCAAATTCCAATTCACCGGCATCTGGCCTTCGACTCAAAACAGCATGGACAGGGTGTCATACACCGTGAAGCGCAGGCCGCGAATGCAGGTCCTGCCACCACGTTTGCCGGGTTCCAGCGTGACCTATTCACATCAAACTCCAGACTGATTTGCAGAAAATTGATTTTGCATCGCCTGTGCAGGGGGGCAAATTGCAATTGAGGCTCAGGCGTGAAGCGCTGGGCGGTAGGCCCGATCCAGTTCGGTGGCCACTGACTCAAGTCGTTTATCCAAAGTCCAGACCAGCGTTTGCTCACACAGCAGCACGGATGCCAGCAGGCTCAAATCAACGAAGCCACAACCGCGACCGTACAGGTTGCGGCGCTCCATCAGTGCCAGTAGCTCATCGGGCGTCGCGACAGGCGTGCTTTCGAGTTCGGCCAGCATGGCGATGATGGCTCGCCGACTCGGTGGTGTCCCGCAGGCAACTTCCGCCACCACATAGGGGTGGCATACGACCACGCCCTCCTCAAGCAAAGCAACCAGGCGCTCATTGCGCCGCTTGAAGTGATCAACCCAGACAGAGGTGTCAACGAGCACGTTCATGCCGTTGGCGTTTCTTCACGTCGGCGCGGTGCGAGCTCGACATCAGGAGCTTGACCGCCCAGGGCAGCCAGGCGACGGGCCGTCTGCCGCTGAATGAACGCCTTGACGCATTCTCTGATCAGTTCAGACCTGTCGATTCCAGGCTCTGCGAGCGCCACGGCCTTGGCAAAGAGTTGATCATCAATCGTCAGGGTGGTTCGCATAGTTCGCCTTTAGCATCAATAACCGCATCACTCTACATCAAATAATGCACCCATGCGCAGTGATGCGAGTCATGGAGGTCAGATTCCAATTCATCGGCATCTGGCCTCCAACTCAAAACAAACGCCACGGTTATGACGCGATGTCGTGAACGTTGCCATGCGGGACTGGGTTTGATCGCGCCAGACGGCCTCATCCGTGCCACCCAGTTCGACTCAACCTCAACACCCTTGCCCGTCTCGCCTGCGCACCACAGTTGTCCGACCGTTTTGCGCTTCAAGTGCCTGTCTGTGAGGCTTTGCGCTGTGCGTGGCTTCGCAAGCCTGTGCCGCTGGATGCTGGGCTTGAATTCCGACCAATTAAAAATGCAAAGCCGTCTAATTCAAATTATGACGAAGACCATCACGACCATTTATTGAGCCACGGCGCATTAAAGAAATTGGTCGCGCCCGCCTGATGCGCAAATACAAAACGGTCAGCACGGGCGACCTGGTTTACCGGTTGATGGCAGGGTGAACTGAAAACATTCGCTAACCTGATTCGGAATCTGCGACCAAGTAGTCCAGTTAACGGTTAAGAAAGATTTAAGGTGGCAGACATACGCTTCACTGGGTCAAGTAGAAAGAAGTCAAAGTGTTTCAGACCCTGGTGTGTTTTTCTGGTGTTACCCATGTGTTGGTCTGCGCGTCTGCGACAACCTGTATCCGGCGCGGCGCCATACCATGACCTCGCTCTATCTGCTGCTCTGGATTGTTGGCGGCATCCTGCTGCAACTGACGATCTACCTCAGCATCGGCTTCTGGCACCACTGGGTGGACTATCAAACCTTGCGCAACAGCGCATTGGACGGCGGCTTGCCAGTTCAGCCAAGTACATTCATTGACGAGCCAGACAGCCTTGTTCCGGGCTGGTCTGGTTTGCGCACCTTTATGGTCACGCACAAGGCAGTGGAAGATGCCACGCAGGACATCTGCTCCTTTCATCTGGTGCCGCAAGACGGGCACGCAATGCCGCCGTTCCTGCCGGGCCAGTTTCTGACTTTTCGCCTTGATGCTCCCTCACCCACAGGCGACACCGAGCCCGTCATCCGCTGCTACTCAATCTCGGATGCGCCACGCCCGACCGGTTTCCGCGTGTCCATCAAACGCGCACCGGCACCCGCCAACAGCCAGTTCCCGCCCGGACGCTCTTCCAATTTCTTCCACGATCAGGTGCAGGTGGGCAGTCTTCTGCAGGTACGCGCTCCGTCCGGGCATTTTCATATCAACCGCAGTGACGCGCCCGTGGTGCTGATTGGCGGGGGCATCGGCATCACGCCCATGCTGAGCATGCTGAACTGGTGCCTAACTGAGCAACCTGGACGCGAGCTATGGCTGTTTTATGGCGTGCGCCAAGGCCTGAAACTGATGGCGCAACCCCACCTTGAAGCGCTGGCAGCGCTGCATCCGAACTTTCATTTGCACATTTGCCTCAGCAATCCAGGGCCACAAGACGTGTTGGGACAAAACCACCAACAACAAGGCCGCGTTAATGTGGAACTGCTGCGCGGGCTGCTGCCGCTCAAGCCCTACCACTTCTACATTTGCGGTCCCACGGCCATGCTGGAGAGTCTGGTGCCGGCACTGGAAGATTGGGGCGTGCCCGATGCGCGCATTCACTTTGAGGCGTTCGGGCCGGCATCCATCAAGCGCAAGAAATCCGCGCTGACGGCAACGTCCACACTGACTACCCGGGCATCTGGCGCAGCAGACGCCACAGTGATAGTGACGTTCTCCAAGACGGGCAAACAGTTGCCCTGGCAAGCCGGCAGCGGCACCCTGCTTGAACTGGCCGAAGCCAACGGCATAGCCGTGAACTCTGGCTGCCGCGCTGGCGGCTGCGCAAGCTGCCAGACCACCATCAACACGGGTGAAGTGGCCTACCAAAACGCACCCGACTTTGATCCCGAACCCGGCACCTGCCTGCTGTGCGTCTGCACGCCCAAAACCGATGTCACCCTGGATCTGTAAATGAAAAGTTCTCTTTGGCGTGAACACGTATTGCCCTTCAGCCTGCTGCTGGGCGTGCTGGCCGCAGCCACCTTGGCGGGCGACTATCTGCTGCATCGGCTCAATCTGGTGTGGGTCGGTCGCTACCTGGGCATTCCTGGCACGCTGCTGATCATCGGCTCGCTCTATTACTCGCTGCGCAAGCGCAAGGTTGTCACCTCTGGCAACCCCAAAACCTTGCTGAAAATGCACGAGTTCAGTGCCTGGCTGGGCTCACTCATGGTGTTGATTCATGCCGGAGTGCACTTCAACGCCATATTGCCGTGGCTGGCCACCGTGGCCATGAGCGTTAACGTGGTCAGCGGCATGGTGGGCAAGATGCTGCTGAGCCGCTCGCGCCAGCACGTGCAGGGTGAGCGCAATCACTTTGCACTGCGTGGCATGTCCAAGCCGGAGGTCGAGCAAGCCTTGTTCTGGGATGCGGTCACGCTCGATGCCATGGCCCAGTGGCGCAAGGTGCACATCCCGATCTTCATCGTGTTTGCGGTGCTGGCGCTGGGTCACATTCTTAGCATCTTCCTGTTCTGGGGCTGGGTATGAGCCGCACGTTGAAGATCATTCTGGCCATCAATTTGGCACTGCTGGCGGCGCTGGTGTTCATCTACCCGCATTTGATGGTCGGGCCTGGCAAGCTAATTCCCGGACACAAGGCGTTAGAAGGCGATTGCTTTGCCTGCCACTCCGCATTCACCGGGGCCAGTTCGGCCACCTGCATCAGTTGCCACAAACCAGCTGACATTGGCCGCCTGAGCAGCAAGGGTCTGGCGCTTGCCAAGCCCGCCACGTTCGCCGCGTTTCACCAAAAGCTGATCTCGCAGGATTGTGTGGCCTGCCACAGCGACCACGCGGGGGTCAAGCGCTTTGCCCAACCCGGCCGGTTCAACCACAGTCTGCTCCAAAAGGAAGCGCGCGACGGATGCCAGGCTTGCCACAAGGCACCTGCAGATGCGCTGCACCAGCAAATCACCGGCAACTGCCTGCAATGCCACAACCAGGACAAATGGACCCCGGCCACCTTTGACCACAAAAAGAACTTCGCCCTGGACAAGGACCACAGCGCGCGCTGCGTCACCTGCCATGTGCGCAACGACTACAAAGCCTACACCTGCTATGGCTGCCACGAGCACACCCCTACCAACATCCGACGCGAGCATGTTGAAGAAGGCATCAGCAAATACGACAACTGCGTCGAGTGCCATCGCAGCGCCAACGAACATGACATCAAGGGCCGCAACGAGGGTCAGGGCTATCGGGGAAAGTCCATCTAGAAGGAACTGTTCGACTGAAACCGAGTGTTCTAAGTAAATCGAGTCTGCTTAATGAAAATCTTCCGAATGGAAGTCGAGTCACTATTTTTGCTGTTAACTGCGGCAACGGCTATGTACGGCAACGCACGGACCGCCCACGCTTGGCAGTTGTAACATAGTCTTATGATGAAATTTCGCTGTGTTTATTCCGATGTATCCAATACCTGGGCCGGCAAATGACCGGCGCTGCCGTTGCCGCTGGCAGCATGTTCATTCGCGCAGTGGGGACTGCTACCCCTGCGACGCGCTATACCAAGGCCCAATGCCTGCTGGCGTTCGAACAGTCTGAATGGTTCAACCGACTGGACGCGCGCTCTCACCTCGTTGCGCGCACTGTTCTCAAGCGTGACAACGGCATCGACGCGCGGCGCCTCGCGTTGGATTCATTGGACGAAGTGTTCCACATCGATCCCGACACGCTGGCGCGGCGTTTCCTCGACCATGCACCCCAGTTAGCGGTCTGCGCAGGAACCCGTGCACTGATAGCCGCAAAAGTCGATGCCAATGAGATCGATGCCGTGGTGGTGAGCACCTGCACTGGCTATCTTTGCCCGGGGCTGTCTGGCTACGTCGTTGAAGGGCTGGGTCTGCGCCCTGATGTTCAGGCTTACGATTTGGTGGGCCAGGGTTGTGCTGCGGCTCTGCCCAATATGCAGCTGGGCCGCGCACTACTGGCATCGGGTTCTTGTGCGCATGTCTTGTCGGTATGCGTCGAAGTCAGCAGCGCGGCGATGTACTTGGACAATGACGCCGGTGTCATCATCAGCGCCTGCCTGTTCGGGGACGGTGCCGGCGCTGCCGTGCTGTCGCGCAGCCCCGGTGTGGGCACACGCCACATCGAATGGATGGACAGCACTTCGGTGGTGGACCCGTCTCATCGTGACGCACTCAAGTTCGAAACACGCGGCGGGCTGCTTCGTAACGTGCTCACGCGCGCGGTACCTGAGCTAGCCGCCGAGCATGCCCTGCGCGTGCTGCACACGGTGTTGCAACGTGCCGGTCTGAAGCCCCATGACATCAACACCTGGATCATGCATGCGGGTGGACGCGACGTATTGAAGGCGGTCGAGCACCACTTTGCGCTGCAAAGTTCAGACCTGCGTTACAGCGCCGCCATGCTGCGTGAATACGGCAACCTCTCCAGCGCATTCGTCTATTTCGTTCTTCAGGCCGCGCTGGCCGACAGTGCGCCGGGCGGTTGGTGGTGGCTGTCATCGTTCGGAGCGGGCTTTAGCTGCCACGGTGCATTGCTGCAGGTTCAGTGATGACGATGGCCCGAACCGTTCTTCCTGAATTGCTGGATGACCTGGGCATGCAAGACCCCAGGGCCCAGCGTTCACGCAGGGACTTGCAGCGTCTGCACCGGGTCATGGGCACGCAGAGAATACTGCTTCACGCACTGCGCAAAATGCCCCTACGGCGCTCGGGTTCCCCCTCTTCGCCGCCACTGCAAGTGCTGGAGATTGGCGCTGGCGACGGCAGCCTGATGTTGGGCGTCGCGCGCGCGCTCAAGGGCGCGTGGCCGGCTGTCTCCCTGACGCTATTGGACCGGCATAACTTGCTGGCGTCGTCCACTGAGCGGCACTATGCCGGCGCCCGTTGGCGTGTTACCGCACAGGTGGGCGATGTACTCGACTGGGCCAAGCAAGAACCCGCGGCGGGATTGACGCCTTACACGGCGCGCTGGGATCTGATTGTGACCAACCTCTTTCTGCACCATTTCGAGGATCCGCAGTTGAGCCTGGTGCTGGGTGCAGTGGCTGCGCGTACAGATTACTTCTTCGCCTGCGAGCCACACCGTACCTGGCTGGCATTGGCTGGAAGCCACTTGGTGGGTGCAGTGGGCGCCAATGCAGTCACGCGGGAAGATGCCGTGCTGAGTGTGCGGGCAGGGTTTCGCAACAAGGAACTGTGCACGCTCTGGCCGGGGGTGGAAGAAGACTGGACGCTTGGAGAATACCCCGCCGGCCTTTTTAGCCACTGCTTTAGCGCGGCACGAACAGACAGTATGCATGCGGATGCGCGCCCATGAAGACCCGTTTCGATGCTCTCATTGTTGGCGCGGGGCCCGCTGGGTCGAGTGCCGCCATCCTGTTGGCCCAAGCAGGATGGTCGGTCGCATTAATTGAAAAGCAGGTCTTCCCGCGCCGCAAAGTGTGCGGTGAATGTGTGGCAGCGAGCAACCTGCCCCTTTTGGATGCACTGGGTATCGGACCTGAATTCATGGCCCGGGCCGGACCAGAACTGCGCCACACCGCCGTGATGCGGGGCGCGCGCAGCATGGTGGCCGATTTACCCGCAGCTCCTCATGCCCGGTACCCTTGGGGTCGGGCGCTGGGCCGGGAAGTTCTCGATACGATGCTGCTCGAACGTGCACGAGCTGTGGGTGCTGAAGTATTGCAACCCTGGGCGGTCCAGAAAATCAACGGTGCAGCCGGATTTCACCAGTGCACGGTGCGCGAAGCTGTATCCGAGCGGTTGGCCATCCTTCAGGCTCCGGTGGTGATCCTTGCCCATGGGTCCTGGGAGCCGCTGCCTGCGGATCGCGCGGTGCAGCGGCTGGCCCGCAGCGGCAGCGATCTGCTGGCGTTCAAGGCCAATTTTGGTGGTGCGGCCTTGGCTCCCGGGCTGCTGCCAGTACTGCTCTTCAAAGGCGGATATGGCGGCATGGTGCTAGCAGACAATGGCCTCGTAACGCTGGCCTGCTGCATTCGCGCTGATCGCCTGGATGCACTGCGGCACGCGGCGCCCGGCAAACCTGCTGGTGAAGTGATGGAGGCCATGCTCAAGCGCGAATGCCAGGGCGTGGACGATGCTTTGCAAGGTGCGGTGCGCCAAGGTGCCTGGATGGCATCAGGCCCGCTTGCACCGGGTGTGCGTTTGCAAAGCAAGGAAACGGTCTTTCGCATCGGCAACGCAGCCGGAGAAGCGCACCCCATCATTGGCGAAGGCATGAGCATGGCCTTACAGTCCGCCGCGTTGCTATGTGACAAGCTGGTGCAAGCCCGGCCGTCGAATGCGGCGACGGTCGGCGCAATATGGCAGCGCGCTGTGCGCGAGGACTATGCAGCCCAATGGCGCAGGACGTTCGTGCCCCGGATGCGGCTTGCAAGCGCCTTTGCACACTTGGCGATGCGACCGGCAACCTCTGCGGCCTTGTTGATGCTGTTGACCCACTGGCCGTCACTGATGACCCAAGGCGCGACCTGGGCTGGCAAGATCAACTGCGCTGTGAATGCCACCAACATCGCTGAATTGGCCCGCAGCACCCAGGACAACGGCACCCGCGGCCGACCGGAATCGGCCATACAAGGCATTTAAACCACTGCCAGGAGAAAGTCCATGACCACCATAGACCGTATACGTACCCTGCTTGTCAAAGACTACAAGCTTGATCCCGACAAGCTGACAGATGATGCACGCCTGGAGGACCTGGGCGTCGATTCCCTGGGTATGGCCGAATTGGTATTCAACATCGAGGACGAGTTCGGTTTGACGGTGCCCGACGTAGCAACAACGCTGACAACATTTGGCGAGGTCGTGCGCTTCATCGATGATCTCATCGCGGCCCGCGACGCTCAAGCAGGATCCTCCATGACGATGACAGAGAATCCTCAGCCGACACCATGAGGCGCGTCGCTGTTACGGGCATCGGCGTTGTGTCGCCCTTGGGTCATAGCCCCCATGAGGTGTTCGAGGCCGCACGCGCTGGACGTTCGGGCATCCACCACCTTGACATTCCAGATGCGCATCGGATGGCAGCACCGTTGGCGGCCACGGTACAGTTCGACGGCGCTGACCATTTTGAGCCACCTCAGCAACGCCTGCTGGACCGTGTGAGCCAGTTTGCGGTGGTGGCAGCCCGCCGTGCCTTCGCGGATGCGGGGTGCGAACTGACCGAACTGGAGCGTGAGCGCACCGGGGTTTTTCTGGGTACCGGCATGGGCGGGACCTTGTCCATGGATGACGGCTACCAGACCTTGTATGGTCAGCAGTCCGACCGCATCAAGCCGATGATGATTTTGCAGGGCATGCATAACGCGCCAGCGGCCTGGATTGCGATCGAACACAAATTGCGCGGCCCTAACCTGACCTATTCCACGGCCTGTTCTTCTTCCAGTGTGGCTATCGGAGAAGCTTGGCTGCGTTTGGCCAGCGGCGTGCTGGATGTAGCCATCGCCGGGGGCTCAGAGGCGCCGCTGTCTCTGGGTTCCCTAAAAGCCTGGGAGGCCATGCACACGCTGGCAAGCGTAGACGCTGCTGACCCTGCCACTTCTTGCAAGCCCTTCTCCAAAAACCGAAGCGGCATGGTGCTGGGTGAAGGCGCGGCCTTGGTGGTCCTGGAACCATGGGATCACGCCCTGGCGCGCGGTGCCACCATCTACGGGGAAATTGTTGGCTACGGGCTCACTACCGATTCAGGCCACATTGCGCGCCCGAGTGTGGACGGACAGGCTGCAGCGATCCGTTCGGCACTGGCATCTGCGGGCCTGAGTTTGCACGCTGTTGATTCCATCAACGCCCACGGCACCGGCACCCAGGCCAACGACAGTGTCGAGAGCTCGGCCATCAAGCTGGTCTTCGGCGCCAGAGCGGATCAAATCCCGATCAGCGCAACCAAGGCGCTGCACGGTCACCTTCTGGGTGCAGCCGGCGCCTTGGAGTTCGTGCTGTCGCTGTTAGCGCTGCGGCACAACGTCGCCTTGCCCACCATGCATCTGCAGGAGTCGGACCCGCAGTGCGATCTGGACTATGTCCCCAACCTTGCACGCCCAGGTGCAGCGGGCAAAACCATGTTGTCGCACTCGTTCGCTTTCGGCGGCACGAATGCCGTCCTGGCGCTGCGTGCCGTTGATTGACTGCGGCAGGGTCTGCATTATTTGAATAACGGCACACATTTGTGTGCGATGACGTACAGACCTTTTTGCGCTGCGCGTCCACGATGCAGGTCTTAGCCCTCTGCAATATTTGCAGGCATCCCGAAAGGAATTGCGATGAGTCGACTCACCACGCAAGACGGTACCCAGCTTGACGTCAAAGACTGGGGCACTGGACGCCCCGTGATCATGGCGTCCCTTCAAAGTCCAGGCGCGCTCGGCATCTAACTTCAAACTGAAAGCAACCTGCAATGAAAAAATCCCTCAAATTTCTCGGTATTCCCGGAAGCCTTCGACGCGACTCCTACAACCGCGCTGCGCTGGTTGCTGCCCAGAGCCTTCTGCCACCAGACGTGACACTGGATATTTTTGATCTGGAAGGCATCCCCATGTTCAATCAGGACCACGAGACCACACCAGTTCCCCGGCTGATCGAGTTCAAAAAGAAGATACGTGAGGCCGATGCCATCGTCTTTTGCACCCCGGAGTACAACTATTCGGTGCCTGGGGTGCTGAAAAATGCCATCGATTGCGCCTCTCGCCCTTTCGGCGACAGCGCTTGGTCGGGCAAACCGGTGGCGGTGATGGGCGCCTCGGTAAGCGTTTTCGGCTCGGCCAGAGCGCAATACCACCTGCGCCAGATGCTTGTGGCCCTCAATATGTTCCAGCTCAACCAGCCGGAAATCATGATTGCCCAGGCTGGTGATGCCGGAAAAGTATTCGATGCACAAGGCAAACTTATCAATGAATCAAGTCAAAAACTGATTCGTCTGCTTCTGGAGAGTTTGGCGACCTGGACGCGACAGTTGAGCATGGCGGCCAGTCAACGCACAACAGAGAGTTGATCCGCGTACCTCGCTCAAAATGCCATCCCGAAACCCTCATCCATCTCCAGCCTCAGCGCAGGCAAACCGGCGAGTTCATGAATCGGCATGAGCCCGCCGCGCGTAATCGCTATTACTTACTCTCAAGGTCTTTGATCAGCCCCTTCATCTCGCTAATTTCTTTGCGCTGGGCCTTGATGATGCTGTCGGCAAGCGCCCGCACGCGCGGGTCTGAGATATGCGCACGCTCGCTGGTCAGGATCGCGATCGAGTGATGCGGGATCATGGCTTTCATCCAGGAAACATCCTCCACGGTCTCCTGGCTGCGGACGAGCCAGAGCGCGAGGGCAAATACGATGCAACTGCCAACCACAATGCCGATATTCACCTGCCGGTTGGTGTACATGCTCAGCATGAACCCCAGCATGATGACGGCCATTGCCGCCCCCATCACGAGCGCCATGTAGGCACGTGTCTCGCTAAAGAACAGATGGTCCAAGCTGTAAGTGTTCAAGTACATAAGTCCCAACATCACGACAGTTGCGACCACAATCATGGTGCCGAATCTTGCATACTTATCCATGTACGACTCTCCTCTTTTAACGTAATTGAATTGCCACTGAATTGCTCAATCTATCCTTCAGCCGTTGAACTTTTCCTGAGTTTTTCATTGCTTTTATGCCAAGGTTCGAACGGACTTTTCCCGCTCCCACTGGCGCGTCTTTGCCGCAGCAATAAATGCGTTCTTGTCGTTGGCATCCACAACGCCTGCGTCCTGTCCGACATTCGCTGCTCTCAGAAGCGCCTGGCCGCCTGTGTCGACGGCGATTGCCTTGAGATGACCGAAAGCATCGCGCACGAAATCGATTGCGGCACTTTCCATCGATAGTGCCTTGCTGCCTGCTTCGGAGAGGATTACGGCGACCGCGTCAAATAGCACAGAAGGCGTACCCGCCAGCTGGCCGTCAGCCGCCAGCATCGAGCCATCGGCGAGCTTCGCGCCGCCCACTTTGGGTGCGACGATCTTCACACTGGCTCCGGCATCGGTGGCGGCCTTTGCAATCTCCTTGATGACAGCGCCGTCTGAACCGTCCGCGATCAGGATGCCAATCGCACGGCCCATCAGCGTGTCTTTCATCTTGCCGATGATCTGCAAGGCGGGCGAAGACGCCATCTCGTGCACTGGCGCTGCGGCTACCGGCGCATCGGGCATTTTGTCGAACCCAAGACCCGCCGCGACTCGGTTGGCGAGGTCCGCATCGATAGGTTGCAGGTGAGCTACCATCGCTTCGCGCACGTGCAGATGTTCGACCTTGGAGAGCTCAAACACCAACGCTGAGGCGATGTGCGCCTGCTCATACGCTGTTTGGCTGAGATAGAACTGCCGCGCCTGGCTGTAATGGTCGGCGAAGCTTTCGGCGCGGATGCGGCCTTTGCTGCCAGTTTCAGGTACCGCCGCACTATGAAACCCCTTGGAGGGCGATTCGCGTGACGAGTCCTTGGACAAAGTGCTGGGTTCATACGAAACACGGCCCAGAGGCTGCCCCATCTGCATATGCCCGTCACGCTGCTGGTTGCCAAACGGGCACTTGGGCGCGTTCACCGGCAGTTGGTGAAAGTTGGGCGAGCCCAGGCGCGACAACTGCGTGTCCAGGTAAGAAAACAACCGGCCTTGCAGCAGCGGGTCATTTGAAAAATCGATGCCAGGTACAACATGCGAAGGGCAAAATGCAACCTGCTCGGTTTCAGTAAAAAAGTTGTCGGGCCAGCGGTCAAACACAAAACGGCCAATCACCTTCAAGGGAACCAGTTCCTCCGCAATCAGCTTGGTGGCATCCAGGTGGTCAAACGGAAATTGATCCGCTTCCTCCTGGGTGAACAACTGCACCGAAAACTCCCACTCAGGGAACTGGCCCGCAGCAATCGCCTCGAACAAATCGCGGCGATGAAAGTCGGGGTCGGCACCGGCAATCTTGCAGGCTTCGTCCCAGATCGTCGATTGCAGACCGAGCTTGGGCCGCCAGTGAAACTTCACAAAAGTGACATCGCCCGCCGCATTCACCAACTGGAAGCTGTGAATGCCAAAACCTTCAACCATGCGCAACGAGCGCGGCAGGGTGCGGTCCGACATGATCCACATCACCATGTGCATGGCCTCGGGCGTCAACGAGATGAAGTCCCAGAATGTGTCGTGCGCGGTTGCCGCTTGCGGAAAGCCGCGATCAGGCTCCATCTTCACGGCATGAATCAGGTCTGGGAATTTAATGGCGTCCTGAATAAAGAACACCGGGATGTTGTTGCCCACCAGGTCCCAGTTGCCCTGTTGCGTGTAGAACTTGATGGCAAAGCCGCGCACATCGCGTGGCGTGTCGGACGAGCCGGAACCCCCGGCCACGGTGGAGATGCGGGAAAAAATAGGGGTCTTCACACCCACCTCGGTCAGCACCTGGGCCGTGGTGTAGGACTCGAGCGACTGGGTCAGTTCGAAGTAGCCATGCGCCGCCGTGCCACGCGCATGCACGATGCGTTCGGGGATGCGTTCGTGGTCGAAGTGCGTAATCTTCTCGCGCAGAATGAAGTCTTCCAGAAGCGTCGGGCCGCGCGGGTTGGCGCGCAGTGAATTCTGGTTATCCGAGACGACCAGACCCTGGTTGGTCGTCAGTGCGGGGTGAGTGCCGTGGACGTGCTGGTGCAGTTCACCACCGGCAGCACGGGTCTCGTCAGGCGCAGTGGAACCCGGCTTGCCCGGGGCCGCGCCCCGTGCGGGCTTGCGTCTTGTGATTTTCTTGTCCATGGTGGCGCACCCCCTGGCTACATCTGCACATCGTCCGGGTAGGGCTGTGTGCCGTAGTAGGCATGAATGCCCTTTGCCCACGACTGGTCGGCCATGTCGGGCCACTGGTCCGCGTCGAACCCGGGGGCGCTTTCGAGTCGTGCCTTGTCAACGTTCAACACAAAGCGTTTGTTCTCCGTATCGAGGGTCAGGGCGCTCCACGGCACGGCAAAGAGCTTTTCGCCCATGCTGAGGAAACCACCGAATGACAGCACGGCGTACGCCACCCGCCCACTGCGCATGTCGAGCATGATCTCTTTGATGTCACCCAGATCTTCGTCCAGGTGGTTGTAGACGTCGTTTCCGTTCAGTGTGTTGGCCCCCATCAGTTCTGGGCCGGGCCCTTTGACTGCGTTGGTTTTGTACATGCCGTATGTGTCGCGTTCGACGTAGTTCATGATTGATTCCTTCAAGATATGCGTGGTAAAGACTGACTGAAACGTGGGCCTGATTACCCACATCCCGAAACGAGAATAGCGATCCGTCAAACATTTGTCTGTTCGGCACCGCACGTTGGCGTGGCTTGACTAGCCACGCTCAACTTATTTGGGCCGGGGTCGTGGCTGTTTGGGCTGGACCGCCTGCAATTGGCCTGAGCGCAGTGCCTGCACCGCATGGGCCACAGCCAGACCCACGTTACGCGTTTCCTGCTGCAAGGCGGCATCGCGGTCCAAGACTTCATGGCTGGTGGCGTAAGGCTCGTAGTAGCCGATGAATCGGTCAAGGCGAGCCTGTGCGCCGGCATCAATCAAGCCCATCCAGTCCAGCCAGTCCGAGAGCCCGCGCCGCACCCCTTCAATGCCAGCCACGTCGCCGTGCACCACAAGCCCATAGGCGCGACCCGCCAGATGCTGCGGATACGACCAGCCTGCCAGTTCCAGCGCCTTGGCCTTGGCGGGCTTCTTTCCGGACGTGGATGTCGGATCCGGATTGCCGCCATCGGCGCATACCAGCCGGTCCATCATCAGCTTCAAGGGGCTGGGACTCTGGTACCAGTACACCGGCGTGACAATGACCACGGCGTGGGCAGCCACCCAGCGCGGGTAGATGTCGGCCATCCAGTCGTTGGTCTGATTCAGCGCGTGGTTCGGGTAACAGCTACAGGGCCAATGGCACAAAGGCATGGCCGTTGAAACGCAGCCCTTGCAGGGGTAGATGTTGCGCCCGTATTCCGAGACGAGCAGGCTCAGGTCCAGCAGGTCAGTTTGCATGCCGGCGCCTTCTAACGCTTCGCACACCCAGTTGCTCAGGCGAAATGTTTTTGAGATTTCGCCTGGGCAGGTGCCGTCATTGCGCGCCGAGCCGCATACCACCAGCACGCGCGATGGGTTGTCCGGCTCGGCCCACGTGGCCTCGGCCGAGTCGATCGCCTGCTTGGTGGCCAGCCAGTCTTCAGACAACTTGTAGGTAGGGTCAGCGTAACCGGGCCCGGCCCGCCGCGTTATGGGTGCTTTGCGGCCTTCGCTGTACGCGATCCATGCAATCTCTTCAAGCCGCGAAATCGCCGACTGCTCTGGCGCAAACGCCGGGTCAAAAAAAGGGGCTCGGTAACGCACGCCAAACTCATCGCGCGACAAAGTGGCGGGGGCTTGCCCCTTGCGAACGTCAGTCATGCCGATACCTCCTGTTGTTGTCCAGATGTCTCTGGCGCACAGACACGCATTGCGGCCAGCGCGTTGGCAGCGCCGCCACGCCAAATGACGTTGCCCGCAGCGCAAGCTACGAGCAAGGCACGCGCGGGGCCTTGGCGTCATTTGGCTTGAGCATGAAACAAATTTATAACGCGGTCCGTGCGCTGGCGAACACACGGCGCCAGGGCGTCGTCCTACACTTGAGCCGTTATAGTGGTGCAGTGCTGATTTCGACCCGGCTGTACCTCAAGCCATTCCTGAAAATAAACCCGATTTAGATTTCCCATGAAAAATCCACTTGCCGCATTTGCGGCTTGCATTGTCCAGTTTGCTGGCCCCGCATTCAAAGGCGGCGGCACCTCCGATCCGCACAAGTAGCGGGAGCGGGCGACGCGGCATTCCACCAACATCCCTGCATCGACAGCTTACTGATATGTTTTATGGAAACCAGTGACGTGTTGCGGCACCAGAAAATCAAAAGTCTCACGGCACAGCCGACTGAAAAAGTTGCAGATGCGGCGATTGGCTTATGGGAGCAGGTGGCGACCCAGATCATTTCGATCGTCGGCGAAGGTGGTTTCGATTCACTGT
>NZ_JAAFHA010000098.1 GCF_010365055.1 Rhodoferax sp. | reverse complement strand
TTCGTTTACATCAATGCAATGAATACCGCCTATCAAAAAATAAATCCAATACCTCTTGATTTGGTGGGAAGTCCCTGTAGAGGGCTACAGGCTAATTTAGTCTAAAATTCCGCGAAATTGATGCGTGCTGGCCAGGCGTCGTCACCCGTTCCCTTCGCAACTTAGCTTACAAGGGGTGCTCGGTGTAAAACTTGCCGCCATGAAACAACAGCGGCGCGGCGCCGGCGCGGTGGCTGCAGCGCTCGACCTCGCCCACAAAAATGACATGGTCGCCTTCCTCGTAGCGGCTGCGGTTGAAGCACTCGAAGGTTGCCGCCGCGCCGACCAGCAGCGGCGCCCCGCTCACGCCGGGCATAAACTCGACGTTGGCAAAGCGGTCGACGTCGCGCGCGGCAAACTGCTTGGCCAACGCTTTTTGCTGCGCGCTCAGGATATTGATGGCGTAGTGGGAGCCGGTGCTGAAGGCCGGCAACGACGCGGCGGCGCGGGCCAGGCTCCACAGCACCAGCGGGGGGTTGAGTGACACCGAGTTGAACGAGTTGGCGGTGAGCCCGACCAGCGCGCCATCCTCGGTGCGGGCGGTGACGATCGTCACCCCGGTGGCAAACATGCCCAGGGCGAGGCGAAACTCGGGCGCGGAAAAATTGGGCTTTTGCGCCAGGCGGCGCCGATCAGGCAAGGACATGCTCCCAATTTACCCGAAATAGCCTACCGGCTCGTGCTGCCCCTTGATACCAGCGGAAAAAACAAGGCCAAGCCACAACCCACCGGCAGCCGACACCGTCGCCGTCGGGTGGCCTTTTAGAATCCAGCCATGCACCTCCCCCCCTTTTTGCCGGGCCTGGCCGCGGCGCTTGTCCTGGTGACCAATGCCTTTGGTGCCGCGCTGTGTGATGATTTTTACGCCCGCTTACCTAATGTGTCGCGCGCCTTGTGTGAGAGCGCGCAGTTGCAGGCGAGCGCGGCGCGCAGCGTCAAGGGGCGCATCATCTACACGCGCGACCTGGGGCCGGTCGCAGCGCCGTTGCGCGTGCTGGTGGTTGGCGCCATGCATGGCGACGAGCTGTCGTCGGCCTCACTGGCGCTGCACTGGCTGCGCCTGGCGCAACTGGAGGCCGCGCCGGTTCACTGGCGCTTCATTCCCGCCCTCAACCCGGACGGGCTTTTTGGCCGGCCGGCGCGGCGCATGAATGCCAATGGGGTCGACCTCAATCGCAATTTCCCCACACCCAACTGGGCGCGCGAGTCGGTGGTTTACTGGGAAAAGAAGGTGCGCAAAGACCCGCGCCGCTGGCCCGGCAAGAGCGCCCTGAGCGAGCCCGAGTCCAAGTTCTTGTTTGACCAGATGAAGAGCTTTCGCCCCGATCTGGTGGTGAGCATTCATGCGCCTTATGGCGTGCTCGATTTTGACGGGCCGGTGCGGCCGCCAACGCGGATCGGGCGTTTGCATCTGGAGCAGCTGGGCGTATTCCCCGGCTCGCTGGGCAATTACGGCGGCCTGCAGCAGGGCATGCCGGTCGTCACCATCGAACTGGCCAATGCCCTGCGCACGCCCACCAACGCCGAGATACACCGGATGTGGCGCGATCTGCAGCAGTGGATCGGACAAACCATCAGCCCCGCTGGCACGCGGCAAGCGGCGCGCTGACCCGGCCCGGTCTATGCCAATCAGCGTAGCAACTGCATGCGCACGCGGCGCGCCGTCTCTTCAGCCTGGGCGTCACCAATCTCGCGCAGCACGCCGCTCACATTCACGGCACCCCTCTTGTGTTCAAAGCGGCCACTGAGTTCGACCTCGGGACTCAGCAGGCCGCGTTGGTACAGGTCCCAGATCTCATGCCCGTAGTGCGTCTGCAACAACTCGGGGGCGAACTGGCCGAAGAAACTGCGCAGGTTGTTCACATCGCGCAACAGCATGCGCTGCGCATGCTGGTTGCCGGCCGCGTCCACCGCTTGCGGCAGGTCAATGATGACCGGGCCGTCCACCCCCAGCAGAATGTTGAATTCCGACAAATCGCCGTGCACCACGCCGGCACACAACATGCGCACCACTTCAAGCAGCAGCGTGGCGTGGTGCGTGCGCGCCTGCTCGGGCTCAAGCACGACATCGTTGAGGCGCGGCGCGGCGTCGCCTTTGGCGTCGGTCACCAGCTCCATCAGCAGCACGCCTTCAATGAAGTTGTGCGGCTTGGGCACGCGCACACCGGCGCCGGCCAGTCGGTAGAGCGCGTCGACCTCGGCGCTTTGCCAGGCGGCCTCGGCCGCCTCGCGGCCAAAACGCGTGCCCTTGGCCATGGCGCGGGCCTGGCGCGAGTTCTTGACCTTGCGGTTTTCGGTGTAGTCCACCGCCTGGCGAAAACTGCGCTCGGTCGCTGCCTTGTAGATCTTGGCGCACCAGGTCTCGTCCCCGCGGCGCACCACGTAGACGGTGGCCTCCTTGCCGCTCATCAACTGGCGCACCACGGTGTCGATCAGGCCTTCTTCAATCAGCGTTTGCAGTCTTGCGGGTGGTTTCATGGGCGGTATTTTGCACTGTGTGGCGCCGGACTGTGGCCTGTCGGGCGTCGCTATACTCCACGCCGGGGATAGACACATGACCACGCAATCACTGATTTGCGTCGCAATTCTGGAAGACCAATGACCCGTTCCGAGGGTAACAGCGGCATGCCTGCCACGGTGTTTCCGCGGCAGTCGCTCAAAACCAAAGTCACGCTGATTACGCTGCTGGTCTTTGCGCTGAGCCTGTGGTCGCTGTCGTATTACGCCAGCCGCATGCTGCGCCAGGACATGGAGCGCCTGCTCGGTGAACAGCAGTTTTCCACTGTCTCGCAGATGGCCGACCAGGTGGCCCATGCGCTGCAGGTTCGGGTCACTGGCTTGGAGGCGGTGGCGCATGCGCTTGATCCAGTACTGCTGAAAAATCCGTCGGCGCTGCAGCTGTTCCTTGATCAAAGGGTCATCTTGCACACGTTATTCAATGCCGGTGTGCATGTTCTCGGACCCGACGGCCGGGTGCTCGCGGCCGCGCCTGGGGCCAGCGGCGTCGGCGCTGACTATTTCCAGAGTGCGACCCTGGTGGCAGCGCTGGCAGCGGGCGTAACCAGTGTTGGCCCGCCGACCCACGAGCGTTTGCTCAAACAGCCCGTGTTCCCGGTCATCGCCATGATCCACGACGGTGGCGGCCAGGTCGTCGGCGCCCTGGTCGGCTTGACCCGCCTGGACCAGCCCAGTTTTCTCGACGTCATTTCGCAAAGCCGCTACGGCAAGACCGGCGCCTATTTCCTGGTCGCGCCCCAGAGTCGACTGGTGATCATGGCCTCGGGCCAGCGTCAGGTGATGCGGGCGCTGCCAGGCCCCGGCCTGAACCCGGCCATCGACCGTTTTGTTCTGGGTCAGCAGGGCTCTGCGCTGATCGACATTCCGAATCCGCTGGGTGTCGAAGTTGTGGCTTCGAGCAAGGCCATCCCGGTGGCGCGTTGGCACGTGGCGGCGGTGCTGCCGACCGTTGAAGCCTTCGCCCCGATTCGCGCCATGCAGCAGCGCATGTGGCTTGCCACCGGCCTGCTGACGCTGCTGGCAGGCGTACTGGTCTGGTGGTTGCTGCAGCGCCAGCTGGCGCCGCTGCTGGCCACTGCACGCCGACTGGCGGCCATGGCCGATGAGCAAGAGCCGCTGCACGCCTTGCCGGTGACCCGTCCCGATGAAATAGGCCAGGTCGTGAAAGGCTTCAATCGCCTGCTGGGCACCTTGGGGCAGCGCGAGGCCTTGCTGCAGCAGATTCTGAATACATCGAGCGTGGCGATTTTTCTGGTGGATCGTCAGGGCTGCATCACACAGGCCAACCAGCGCATGGCCACGCTGTTTGGCCACCCGCTCGATCAGTTGCAGGGCATGGACTACGTGGCGCTGGTACACCCCACGCAGCGCGAGGCCGGGCGCCAACAGATGCTGGCCTTGCTGGACAGCGCCCTGCAGTCGGTGGATCTGGAGCGACTGTACTGGCGCGCCGACCAGACCGAGTTTTGGGGCCACCTGACCGGCCAGCGCTTTGTGGATGCCAACGGTGTTGAGCAGGGTCTGGTCGGCGTGATCGCCGACATCACCCAGCGCCGCAGGGTCGAATGCGAGCTGCGCATTGCCGCCACCGCCTTTGAGTCGCAGCAGGGCATGGCCATCACCGATGCGCAGGGTGTCATCCTGCGCGCCAACCAGGCCTTCAGCACGATCACCGGGTACAGCGCGGCGGAAGCCGTCGGCCAAAACCCGCGCCTGCTCAGCTCCGGGCGTCACGACGCCGGCTTTTATGCTGCCATGTGGGAGAGCCTGGCGCGCGAGGGTGCCTGGCAGGGGGAAATCTGGAACCGGCGCAAGAACGGCGAGGTGTTCCCGCAATGGCTCAGCATCAGCGCGGTCAAAGACCCGGCCGGGCAGCCGACCCACTACGTGGCCACGTTTACCGACCTCAGCACGCACAAGTCGGCGCAGGACCAGATCAAGAGTCTGGCTTTCTTTGACACCTTGACCGGTTTGCCCAATCGCCGCCTGCTGCTGGACCGGTTGGAGCAGGCGCTGGCCAGCGGCACGCGGCACGGGCGCCAGGGCGCGCTGATGTACATTGACCTGGATGACTTCAAGAGCCTCAACAACAGCTACGGCCATGACGTGGGCGACCAGCTGTTGCTGCAGGTGGCGCAGCGTTTGAGCCACTGTGTGCGCGAGGGCGACACGGTGGCGCGTCCGGGCGGTGACTCCTTTGTGGTGCTGCTGGAAGCACTGAGCGCGAACGCCGTGGAGGCCGCGACCGAGGCCGAGAGCACAGGTGAGAAGATTCGGCTCGCGCTGAGCCAGCCGTATCAGATCGCCGGTCATGTGCATCGCAGTACGGCGAGCATTGGCGTGACCCTGTTTGACGACCGGCAGCAAGAAGGCATTGATCAGCCCCTGAAGCGGGCGGAACTGGCCATGTACCAGGCCAAGGCTGCCGGGCGCAACACGCTGCGCTTTTTTGATCCGCAGCTGCAGACCGCCGTCATGGCGCTGGCGGCGCTGGAGGCCGATTTACGCGAGGCCGTGCTCTGCAACCAGTTTCTGCTGTACTACCAGGCCCAGGTCAACGGTGAGGGCCTTGTCAGTGGCGTGGAGGCGCTGGTGCGCTGGCAGCATCCGCTGCGCGGTCTGGTGCCGCCCGCCGAGTTCATCCCCCTGGCCGAGCAGACTGGCTTGATTCTGCCGCTGGGCCAATGGGTGCTGGAGACCGCCTGCATCCAGTTGGCGCGCTGGGCCAGCCAGCCCGCGCGCGCCCGGCTGACGGTGGCGGTCAATGTCAGCGCGCTGCAGTTTCACCAGAGCGATTTTGTGGCGCAGGTGCTGGCGACCCTCAAGCGCACTGGCGCCAACCCGCAGCGACTCAAGCTCGAACTCACCGAGAGCTTGCTGGTGCAGGATCTGGAAGGCATCATCAGCAAGATGAGCGCCTTGCAAGCCCAGGGCGTGGGTTTTTCGCTGGACGATTTTGGCACCGGCTATTCCTCGCTTTCCTACCTCAAGCGACTGCCGCTGAATCAACTCAAGATCGACCAGGGTTTTGTGCGCGA
Source organism: Rhodoferax sp. (assembly GCF_010365055.1). Lineage (GTDB taxonomy): Bacteria > Pseudomonadota > Gammaproteobacteria > Burkholderiales > Burkholderiaceae_C > Rhodoferax. Next base: position 8,391 of record NZ_JAAFHA010000098.1, on the reverse strand, counting down.
CATCCTGCTCGACGCGAACGACGCCGCCATCGCCAAAATGGTCGTTGCGCTAGCCGATACGCTCGGGCTGAGCGTGATCGCCGAGGGCGTGGAAACCACGGCCCAGCGCGACTTTCTGGCGGCCCAGGGTTGCCACGCTTATCAGGGCTATTTGTACAGTCGCCCGGTACCCATCGATGCGTTCGAGGCGTTCATGCAGCAGGCTTGACGCCTCAAGCCAGCAAGCTATCGGCGTTCACATACGGGTAGCCCAGCGCCTGGGCAACCGCTTCATAGGTGACATGGCCGCCGGCCACGTTCAGGCCGTTTTTCAGATGTGGGTCGTCTTTGAGCGCCTGTTTCCAGTCTTTGTCGGCCAAGGCCACGGCGTGCGCGATGGTGGCGTTGTTGAGGGCGAAGGTGGCGGTGCGGGCCACGGCGCCCGGCATGTTGGCCACGCAGTAGTGCACCACGCCGTCCACCATGAACGTGGGCTCGGCGTGGGTGGTGGCGTGCGAGGTCTCAAAGCAGCCGCCCTGGTCAATCGCCACGTCCACCACCACGGCGCCTTTTTTCATGCACGAGATCATGCTGCGGGTCACCAGCTTGGGTGCGGCGGCGCCCGGAATCAGCACCGCGCCGATCACCAGATCGGCCTCAAGCACGGCCTCTTCGACACTGTGCGCGCTGGCGTATACGGTGGTGACGCGGTTGCCAAACACCAGATCGAGCTGGCGCAGCCGGTCCACGTTCTTGTCCAGCACCGTCACCCGCGCACCCATGCCGACCGCTATTTGCAGGGCGTGCGTGCCGACCACACCGGCGCCGATGATCACCACCTGGGCCGCCGCCACGCCGGGCACACCACCGAGCAACACGCCCATGCCGCCCTTGGACTTTTCCAGGTGCGCCGCACCGGCCTGCACCGCCATGCGCCCGGCCACTTCACTCATCGGCGCCAGCAAGGGCAGGCCGCCACCAGGGCCGGTGATGGTCTCGTACGCCATGCACACCGCGCCCGACTTGATCAGGGCGGCGGTCTGCCGCGGGTCGGGTGCCAGGTGCAGGTAGGCGTACAGAATCTGCCCCGGGCGCAACATGGCGCACTCTTGCGGCTGCGGCTCCTTGACCTTGACGATCATGTCAGCCTGGGCAAACACGGTCACCGCATCAAGGGCCAGCGTGGCGCCCGCCGCCTCGTAGTGCGCGTCGCTCAGACCGATGTCCGCGCCCGCGCCGCGCTGCACCAGCACGGGGTGCCCGTGCGCGGCGAGCTCACGCACGCTGGCCGGGGTCAGGCCGACGCGGTATTCATTGTTTTTGATTTCCTTGGGTAGTCCGACCAGCATGTTGTGCTCCAGGTGGGTTGTGAGCGGGCTGCCAATTATTAGCGGCGCGAATGAAATCGAGATTAGTCTTATTTGTGTGGAAATGGCTTGTCTTTTGTCAGACACTGCAATTTTTCACTATCCGGCAAGACACCATGTCCCAACAGGCTGACTTCATCATCATCGGTGGCGGTATTGCCGCTGCTTCGGTCGCTTACTGGCTGGCGCCGCATGGCCGCGTCATTGTGCTGGAGCGTGAGTCACAACCCGGCTACCACGCCACCGGCCGCTCGGCCGCGATCTTCATGGAAAGCTATGGCACGGCGCAAGTGCGCGCCCTCACCATGGCCAGCCGGGCGTTCCTGCAAGCGCCGCCTGACGGTTTTAGCGAGCACGCCTTGCTGTCACCGCGCGGCGCGCTGCTGGTGGCAGCACCCGGGCAAGAGGCCTTGCTGGCCGAAAAATGGGACACCATGCACGCCCTGATTGCCAATGCCCAACTGCTTGACCGGGCCGCCACCTGTGCGCTGGTGCCCGCGCTGCGCCCGGAGCAGGTGCTGGGTGCCGTGTACGAGCCCGACGCCGCTGACATGGACGTGGACGCGCTCTTGCAGGGGTATCTGCGCGGGCTGCGCCGCGCCGGTGGTTCTTTGATTTGTGACGCCGAGGTCACCGCGCTGGAACACGCCAAAGGGCGCTGGCGCGTGCAAGCGGGCGCTGTCAGCTACGAAGCCCCGGTGGTGCTCAACGCCGCTGGCGCCTGGGCCGATGTGGTGGCCCGCATGGCGGGCGTGCAGCCCATCGGCCTGGAGCCGCGCCGGCGCTCGGCCTTCATTTTTGAGCCCCCCGCAGAACTGGCCACCACGCACTGGCCGATGGCCATCGGCATGAGCGAGGACTGGTACATCAAGCCCGAAGCGGGTCTGCTCTTAGGCTCTCCCGCCAATGCCGACCCGACCACGCCGCAAGATGTGCAGCCTGAAGAGCTGGACGTGGCGCTGGGCATGTACCGCATCGAAGAGGTGACGACCTTAAGCATCCGCCGGCCCACCCGCACCTGGGCCGGACTGCGCTCGTTCGTGGCCGACGGCGACCTGGTCGGCGGTTTCGCCAGCGAGCCGGGCGGGTTTTTCTGGGTCGCTGCGCAAGGCGGCTACGGCATCCAGACCTCGGCGGCCATGGGCGAAGCCTGCGCCGCCCTGGTGCGCGGCCTGCCGATTCCGCCGCACATCGCGGCCCATGGCTTGAGCCGCGCGATGCTGGCCCCGCAGCGGCTGTTGGCTCAGCACGCCAAGGCCTTGGCCGAGGAAGCGGTGTGCGCTTGAGGCGGCCGCCGCCCACCCGGAGATATCAAAAATAGTAGCTACTCAGGCAGATCGGACGAGGGCTGAAACCCTAAAAGGCACAGATTAATTGGAATTCAGCCTGGTTCAGGCGTGGGGCGGCCATGATATATATTGAATCAGCCTCTAGCCCCCGTCCTGCCTAGGTGAGACGCTACTATAAATATAGTTAACGGCGTGCGCTCTCAACCCTGCCGAATCTTGCGCACCAGCGCGCTGGTCGAGTAGCCGTCCACAAACGGCAGCGCCAGCGCCCTCCCGCCATACGACTCGACGACCTGGGTCTCGGCCAGCTTGCGCATATCGTAGTCGCCGCCCTTGACCAGAATGTCGGGCTTGACCTGCGCGATCAGGGCCAAGGGCGTGTCTTCGTCAAACCAGGTCACCAAGCTGGTGGCGGCCAGCGCGGCCATGACGAAGGCGCGATCCGCCTCGTTGTTGAGCGGGCGGTCCGGCCCCTTGCCCAGACGGCGGGCGGAGGCGTCGGTGTTGAGCGCCACCAGCAGACTGGCCCCCAGCGCGCGCGCCTGCGCCAGATACAGCACATGACCGCGATGCAGCACGTCAAACACGCCATTGGTGAAGACCAGTGGCCGGGGCAATTGGGCCACGCGGGCCAGCAGCTGCGCCGGCGCACAAATTTTGTCGGTCAGGGCCGCAACGCCGATAACGGCGGAATTGGTGGGTGTATTGCGCATGACTTTGATGCTAGCAGGCTCGCCGCATCCATTAAGCTCACACCAGCCCATTCGTGAGGTCGGCCGACCCAGCGCTTATCGAAAATTGCGGCGCATTGGCATAATCCACCACTTCATGAATCTCGTTACTGTCAACCTCGACTCCATTCTCATTGGTCGCCCACTGCCGTTTTCTCTGTGGGACGAGGGTGGCATCCTGTTGGCGCCCAAGGGTTTTGTGGTGCGCAGCCGGGCGGATCTGGACGTCATCAGCACGAATCGCAATCGATTGTTCATCGACGTTGCCGAGTCAGAGGACTACCAACGCGCTTATGTCGGCAAACTGCACAGTCTGGTGCGCGACGACAAGCCGCTGGGACAAATTGCCGACAGCCAGTTTTCCACCTTTGAACTCGAAAGCAGCCGCGCCACCCGAGACACCGTCGACACCAGCGCGCCCGATTGGCTGGACCTGCAGGCGCAGGCCCAGACCATGCTGCTCGATGTCAATCCGATTAGTTTTTGCGCCCGCGTGGACAAGCTGCAGGCGCAGCTGAGGCGCCATTTGAGCCAGAACCCGGATGGCACGCTGTTTGCGCTGATGCACCTGTCGGGCAGCGAGGTGCGGCTTTACAGCGCCACCCACGCCATGCTGGTGAGCGTGATCTGCAGCCTGGCCGCCCGCGACGTGCTGAAGTGGCCCGCCGCGCTGGAGACGCTGCTGAGCAAGGCGGCACTGACCATGAACGTCGGCATGACCGATATGCAAAACCGCCTGGCCATGCAAACGGCCGAGCCGAGCCCGGAGCAGCGCGCGGTGATCGAGCAGCATGCCTCCCTGGCGGTGGCCTTGCTCAAAAAACTGGGCATCACCGACCCTCTCTGGCTGGAGGCCGTTCTCCACCACCACACCAAAACGCCGGGCCCGCTGGCGGGGCGTAGCCAGGGGCAGCGCCTGGCGCGCCTGATCCAGCGCGCCGACATGTTTGCGGCCTGTCTGGCGCCGCGCGCGTCGCGTGCGGCCAAATCGCCCGCCAGCGCCATGCAGGCCAGCTATTTTGATGAAAACCGCCAGATCGACGAAGCCGGTGCCGCGCTGATCAAGGCCGTGGGCATCTACTCGCCCGGCACCTATGTGCGCCTGGCCACCGACGAGATCGCGGTGGTGATCAAACGCGGCGCCAACACCACCACGCCGCGCGTCGCGGTGGTGGTCAACCGCAGCGGCATGCCCAACGGCGAGCTCATCGTCCGGGACACCAGCAAACGCGAATTCCGCATTGTCATCGGGGTGGCGCAGCGCGAGGTCAAGGTCAAAATTAACCTCGAGCGTCTGCTGGCCCTGACCAAGCAGCCGGTTTCCGACCGTTCCTGGTAGCCGGACAACCGGCATGTTCGCCGCCGCGGGCGCATGTGCCCGGCGGTGTGGCTCAGCAATAACCACGAGACGCTCCAGGGTAATTTACTGCATGAGGCGATAAATTACCACTTGGTCACAAAATTACCTCAAAGTAATTTAGACCAAGATGAAAACACCTCTTCCACCCAATCCGCGTCGGCCTGAGTTTCGCCCCGGGGGCCGTCGCTGCCTTTTTAACCGGCGGGCGTCATGAAGATCGCCATCGTCGGCTCCGGCATTTCCGGCCTGGCCGTGGCGCACCTGCTGCGCGGACAGGCTGAGCTGACCCTGTTTGAAGCGGGTGACTACTTTGGCGGCCACACCCATACCGTTGACCTGAGGCTGGACGGCCCCACCGGGGCGGTCACGCACGGGGTCGACACCGGCTTTCTGGTGTTCAACGAACGCACCTACCCGCAGCTGATCAAGCTCTTGGCCGAGCTGAACGTGGCCACGGTCAAGTCCGACATGTCGTTCTCGGTGCAGGTGCCGGGCGCGCGCCAAGGTGGCCCGCTGGAATGGAGCGGCTCCTCGCTCAGCACCGTGTTTGCCCAGCGCGGCAACCTCGCCAACCCGCGTTTCTTGCGCATGTTGCGCGACGTGCTGCGCTTCAACCGGCTCGCCAGCGCCCTCGCCGAACGCGGCCAGGAAGCTGAGCTGATGCAGCCACTCTTGGACTTCTTGCGCCAGCATGACTTGTCAGATGAGTTCCGCGACTGGTATTTCCTGCCGATGCTGGGCTGCATCTGGAGCTGCCCGATTGACCAGATGCTGCGCTTTCCGGTGGCCACCATGATCCGCTTCTGCCACAACCACGGACTGCTTCAGGTGACGAATCGACCGCAGTGGTGGACGGTGGCGGGCGGCGCGCGCCACTATGTGGACAAAATCGTGGCGCAGATTGCCGACAAGCGCCTGCGTACCCCGGTCCAGCGCATCAGCCGCGACGCCCAGGGCGTGCTGATCAGCTCTGGCGGCCAGACCGAACGCTTTGACAAGGTCGTGCTGGCAAGCCATTCGGACCAGTCGCTGGCGCTCTTGCAGGATGCGAGCTGGCTGGAGCGCAAGACCCTGGGCGCGATTCGTTACCAGCCAAACCGCGCCGTGCTGCACACCGACAGCTCGGTGCTGCCGCAACAGCGTCGTGCCTGGGCCGCCTGGAACTACCAGCGCGCTTCTCTGGCGCAAGGGCGCCAGCAGTCGGCCGGTGCGCGCCAGGATGAAGCCCGCGTCTGCCTGCATTACCTCATCAACAAACTGCAACCACTGCCGTTCACGCAGCCGGTGCTGGTGTCGCTGAACCCGCTCGAAGAAATTGACCCACGCCAGATTCACGCCAGCTTTGACTACGCGCACCCCGTGTTCGACGTCGCCGCCATCCGCGCCCAGGGCCAGCTGCCCACGCTGCAAGGCCAGCAAAGCACCTATTTTTGCGGCGCCTGGACCGGCTACGGCTTTCATGAAGACGGTCTCAAGTCAGGGCTGGACGTGGCGGCGCGCTTGCAGGCGCTGCTGGCGAATCCCGAGCAGATACCGACCCCGGCCCCGGCCCGGTTGGTGGCCTGACGCCCCAAACTTTGACAACGCCATGAACGCCGCCGCCTCGCCCACTTTGCCGCCCGCCGCGCCCCTGATCGGATTTGGCCAGGTGCGCCACACGCGCCTCAAGCCCGTGCAGCACGCCTTTGCCTACGCCACCTATTTCCTCATGCTGCCGATGCGCACCCTGCAGCAGGGCGGCCCGGGAGCGTTGGCGCGCAACTGCTTCGCGCCCTTGAGTTTCTTTGACGCAGACCATGGCGATGGCCGGGGCCCAGGCGAAGGCGGCGCCTTGGCCTGGCTGGACGAACTGCTGGCGCGCGAAGGCATTGACGACGCCTGCGGCGAGGTCTGGCTGCACTGCTACCCGCGCGTGCTGGGCTTCACCTTCAAGCCGGTCAGTTTCTGGTACTGCCACCGGTTGGACGGCACGCTGCGCGCCATCGTGGTCGAGGTCAACAACACTTTTGGCGAACGCCATTGCTACCTGCTGGACGCGCCGCGCTATGGCGTTGAGCTGCGCGCCGACAAGGTGTTTCACGTGTCGCCGTTCTGCCCGGTCGAAGGCGGCTACCGCTTCCGCTTCATGCTCAATTTTGATCGCACGCGCACCGTGGCGCGCATTGATTTTGACGACGCGCAGGGGCCTTTGATCGAGACCAGCGTCAGCGGTGCACTCAGGCCTTTGACAGCGCGCTCGATGCGCCGCGCGCTGTGGCGCTACCCGGCCATGACGCTGTTCGTGGTCGGGCGCATCCACTGGCAGGCGCTGCGATTGTTTCTGAAAAAAGCCCGCTTTTTTGGCAAACCGCCACCACCGCCCACCTTCACCACCCGCTAAGCGCCAGAGGTCCACCATGAACAACACCGACATCAGCACCGCCCCCCCCGCCTTTGTGATTCCCCCCGGAACGCCTGCCGCCGCCCGCAGCGTCCTCAAGCTGCTCAAAAGCCTGCGCCATGGCAGCTTGACGCTGCAACTGCCCGACGGTTCGATGCAGCGCTTTGGCACCGAAGCCCTGCCGCACGCCACGCTGCACCTGAACAACTGGAAGGTGTTTGGCGCGGCGCTCAAGTCCGGCGACATCGGCTTTGCCGAGAGCTACATCGCGGGCGACTGGCGCACGCCCGACTTGAGCGCGTTGCTTCGCGTGCTGGTGAAGAACCGCCAGGAGGTCGAAGGCGTGGTCTACGGCAGCTGGGCCGGGCGGCTGCTGTACCGCATCAAGCACCTGCTCAACCGCAACACCCGCGCCAACAGCCAGAAAAACATCCACGCGCACTACGACCTGGGCAATGCGTTCTACCGCCTGTGGCTCGATGAGAGCATGAACTACTCGGCCGCGCTCTTTGCCGGCGACCTGAGCTTGTCCCTGGTGCAAGCGCAAGACGCCAAAGTGCGCCGCGCGCTCAACATGGCCGGCGTGAAACCGGGCGAGCGCGTGCTGGAAATCGGCTGCGGCTGGGGCGCTCTGGCCGAGATGGCGACGCTTGAGTTGGGCGCATCCGTGGTCGGCGTGACGCTGAGCACCGAGCAACTGCTGTTTGCCCAGCAGCGGCTGCGGCGTTTGAAAGTGCCGACCGGCCCGGGCATGCAAGCCGACCTGCGGCTGCAGGACTACCGCGACATTGCGGACGCGCCCTTTGACGCCATCTGCTCGATTGAAATGGTCGAAGCTGTGGGCCGCGAGTACTGGCCGACCTACTTTGCCACCGTGGCCAAACTGCTCAAACCGGGTGGGCGCGCCTGCGTGCAAAGCATCGTGATCGCCGACGCGCTCGCTGAGCGCTACGCAGGCTCCACCGACTTCATCCAGCAGTACATCTTTCCGGGCGGCTGCCTGCCGAGTCCGCGCGAATTTCGCCAGCAGGCCAACGCCGCCGGGCTGGAGGTGGTGGACGAATACGCCTTTGGCTTTGATTACGCCGAGACGCTGAGGCGCTGGCGAGGCGCCTTTCTGGCGCAGCGCACGCAGGTGCTGCAAAGCGGCTTTGACGAGCGCTTTGTGCGCATCTGGGAGTTCTACCTGGCCTACTGCGAAGCGGCCTTTGACGAGGAAAACACCGATGTCGTCCAGTACACCCTGCAAAAACGCGCCGCCTGAGGGTCTGGCGCCGCGCACGAG
>NZ_JAAFHA010000097.1 GCF_010365055.1 Rhodoferax sp. | reverse complement strand
CTGAACACGCAGATAACGCTTTTGTAGTGGAGCGATTGCATCGCACCCCTATATGGATCAATGACTTACGCGTTTAACTGTCGAAGTCGGGTGCTCAAGCTGGTGCCGCTGCTGGCGGACTCGGTGATCGCCAAAGGCCCAGCGATCGATGCCGCGCCGGTCCTGCTGATGGCACCGGTCATCGCAGAATTTCTCCGGGACCGGGTCGGCGTGTCCGCCTTTTGCATTGCCAATCTGGAGGGCCAGGTTTTGCTGGGTGATGACTGGCTGAGCCGGTTGCCGCCGAGCACGCGTGAGCCCGAGTTCGCCAGCGCAGAGCAGGGCGGCGTGACCTACCGCATCGTCTCGCAGCGCCTGCAGACTGCCGCAGGAGAACTGGTCGTGCGTCTGGCGGACGGCTCCGATCCGCGTCAGCAGTGGGTCAAACTGGTGCTGCTCAAAGTCTTGTTGCCCAACTTGGTGCTGATGGTGCTGGGCGTGTTTGTGGTCAATTGGGCGGTCAGGCAAGCGCTGCGACCCCTGCTGGATCTGAAGGAGGCGGTCGGGCAGCGCTCGCCGAGCGACCTGAGTGCGATGGATGTTCAGGCCTCGCCCGAAGAGGTGCGCCCGCTGGTGCAGTCGCTCAACCGCTTGTTCGGCCTGGTCAATGCGCAGGCGGAGAGCCAGCGCCGTTTTGTGGCCGACGCCGCGCATCAATTGCGCACGCCACTGGCGGGCTTGCAGGCGCAAGTCGAGGCCTGGGCGCAGGCGGCGAGTCTGCCGGTAGTTGCCTGTTCTTCCTGCGGGGAAATTTTAACAAATGAGCCTCTAGCCCCCGTAGATAAAGAGCGAACAGCTATAAATATAGGAGTTGAACAGATCCGGCGCCTGCGCGATGCCACCCGCCGCACCTCGCAGCTGGCGAATCAACTGCTGGCCTTGTCACGCGCCGACGCCCATGGCCTGGACCAGCAGCCGCTGCAGACCGTTGATTTGAAAGAACTGTGCGAAGACCTGCTGGAGGCGCATCTGGATGCCGCCACGGCCAAGCGCATCGATTTGGGTTTGGATGTGCAAGCCTTGCAGGTGGCCGGTCACGCCTGGCTGTTGCGCGAGTTGCTCGGTAACCTGACGGACAACGCCTTGAAATACACCCCGTCGGGCGGCATGGTGACGCTACGCTGTGGCCGCATGCCCGATAGTGGCGCCGATTTTCTTGAGGTGGAGGACGACGGCCCGGGCGTGCCGGTTGAGGAGCGTCAACTCGTGCTGGCGCGGTTTTACCGCCTGCCCGGCACCGTCAGCCAAGGCAATGGCCTGGGCCTGGCGATTGTTGACGAGATTGCACGGGTGCACCACGGTTTGCTGGTCGTGGGCAGTGGCAGTGACGGGCGCGGCGCCCGGTTTACCTTGATATTTCCGGTCTGACCCCCGCAAAAACCCTTGCCAGCGCTATGCGAGAATGAATTCATACCACCGTCCTGTGCCCCCACTGCTGCCATGTCTGACGCCGAATTGACCTCCTCCCTGCTCTCTGTCCCCAGCGTTAGCCAGCGTGAAGCGGCCGCACCACTGCGCAAGCGGCTCAAACCTGGCGAGCGCCGCGAGCAGATCTTGCAGGCTTTGGCGCAGATGCTGGAGCAACCCGGCTCGGAGCGCATCACGACCGCGGCCCTGGCGGCTCGGCTTGAGGTCAGTGAAGCCGCGCTGTACCGGCACTTTGCCAGCAAGGCGCAGATGTTCGAGGGCCTGATTGAGTTCATCGAACACTCGGTGTTTTCGCTGGTCAACCAAATTGCCGAGCGTCAGAGCTTGCTCGCCGCGCCGGCATTGGCGCCGGCCGACGCCAGTCTGGCGCCGGACGCCATGACCAGCGCCCAGAACGGCGTGCGCCAGGCCGCGCAGGTCGTCACGATGCTGCTGCAATTTGCCGAGAAGAATCCGGGCATGACCCGCGTCATGGTGGGCGATGCGCTGGTGTTCGAGAACGAGCGCCTGCAACAGCGCATGAACCAGTTTTTCGACAAGATCGAGTCCAGCCTCAAGCAAAGCCTGCGTGCCGGTGCCGACTTGCGCGGCTCGGCCACCCCCAGTATCGATACGCAGGTGCGGGCATCGGTCCTGATGGCTTTTGTCGTCGGGCGTTTGCAGCGCTTTGCGCGCTCTAACTTCAAGCGTTTGCCGTGCGAGCATTTGGACGCCAGCTTGACACTGATGCTCTGAGTCACGATCAAACTGCCGCGTCTGGGCGGCCCGGTCGCCCATATCAACAAGTACATCGCCATTGCCCTGGGCGGACAACAGTGGGTCGTACTGCCCTATGAGCGCTGATGACTGCAGGTAAACCCGCGTTTTGACTAGAAATTTCTCTCTAGATGTGGTCTCGGGCTGGCGCGGCTAGCAGAAATGCGGCAAAATAGCACGATCGTTCTTTTTTAGTGCCATGACCTCTCCCCAACCACCTGCCCCATCTGCCCGTTCCAGCCGTCGCCTGGACGCGGGCGCCGGGCACGCCCTGCAAAAGGGGCAGCAAACCAAGCAGGCCATTGTTGACGCCGCTTTGGGTCTGGCTGCAGAGATCGGGCTTGAAGGCCTGAGCATTGGTGCCCTGGCAGATGTAACCAAGATGAGCAAATCCGGTGTTTTTGCCCATTTTGGATCGCGTGAAGAACTCCAGATATCTGTTATTCGCGCTCACTTCGAGCGTTTTTATGAAACTGTTTTTGAGCCTGCCATGCGGGCGGACCGGGGCCTGCCGCGCGTACGAGCGCTTTTTGCCAACTGGATGAAGCGGGTCTCCGTTGAGATTCAATCCGGTTGCATCTTTATCAGTGGTGCGGTGGAGTTTGATGATCGGCCCGGGCCCGTGCGTGACGCTCTGGCGGAGTCGGTCAACATCTGGCTGGCGGCGGTTGATCGCGCCGTTGAGCAGGCCCGGGAAGTCGGCCACATCAAGCCCGATATCGACGCGCATCAAGTGGCTTTTGAGATTCATGGGCTTATTTTGGCCCTGCATTTCGAGGCGCGCTTTCTGGGGTTGCCCGGCGCACTTGATCGCGCCAACATTGGCTTTGAAAACATCATCACGCGCTACGGCAAGTCTGCCGTCAGCGCATCACCGCGTTCCACCGCATCCAACCGAAACCTGAAGGAGAAGTAACCATGCCTAGCTATACCCCCCCCCTGCGTGACATGCAGTTTGTGATGCACGAAGTGCTCCACGTTGTCGACGATTTGAAAGGCATCCCCAAGCATGCCGATATCGACGTTGACACGATCAATGCCGTTCTGGAAGAAGGCGGAAAATTTGCCGCTGAGGTTGCTTTCCCACTCAATCAGAGTGGTGACGCCGAGGGCTGCAAGCTCGACCCGGTGACCCATGCGGTGACCACACCCACTGGCTTCAAGGAGGCCTACGCCAAGTACGTTGAAGGCGGTTGGGCGGCGCTGGGCTGTGAACCGGAATACGGTGGCCAGGGGCTGCCGCATATCGTCAATCAATGTTTTTACGAAATGCTCAACAGCGCCAACCAGTCCTGGGCCATGTACCCGGGGCTGACCCATGGCGCCTATGCCGCCCTGCATGCGCACGGCACCGAAGAGCAAAAGCAGACCTATCTGCACAAGATGACCAGTGGCGAGTGGCTGGGCACGATGTGCCTGACTGAGGCGCATTGCGGCACCGACCTGGGCCTGATGCGCAGCAAGGCCGAGCCGCAGGCCGACGGCACTTACAAGATCAGCGGTGAAAAGATATTCATCAGCGCCGGTGAGAACGACATGGCCAGCAACATCATTCATTTGGTGTTGGCGCGTCTGCCCGATGCGCCGGTTGGCATCAAAGGGGTGAGTCTGTTCATCGTGCCCAAATTTCTGGTCAACGCAGACGGCTCGCTGGGCGCGCGCAACGGGATTTATTGCGGTGGCCTGGAGCACAAGATGGGAATCAAGGGCAACGCCACGGCGCAGCTGGTGCTCGATGCTGCGGTCGGCACCTTGGTGGGACAACCCAACAAGGGCATGCAGGCCATGTTTGTGATGATGAACGCCGCCCGCCTGGGCGTTGGCAACCAGTCGCTCGGTCAGACCGAAGTGGCCTACCAAAACGCCCTGGTCTATGCCAAGGATCGCATCCAGATGCGCTCACTCACCGGTATCAAGGCCAAGGACAAGCCGGCCGATCCGATCATCGTGCACCCGGACGTGCGCAAGATGCTGCTCACGGCCAAAGCCTACGCCGAGGGCGGTCGCGCCTTGTTGTGCTACAGCGCCATGTTGCTGGACAAAGAACACAGCCATCCCGACGAAAAGGTGCGCAAGGACTCTGGTGAATTGCTGGCCATGCTGACCCCGATCGTCAAAGCCTTCATCACTGACAACGGTCACATCTCCACCAACGCCTGCATGCAAGTGTTTGGTGGCCACGGCTATATCAAAGAATGGGGCATGGAGCAGTTTGCACGCGACAACCGCATCAACATGATTTACGAAGGCACCAACACCATCCAGTCGCTCGATTTGCTGGGGCGCAAGATCCTGGGCAACAACGGCGCCACCTTGCGCAAGTTCGGCAAGCTCGTTGGTCAACTGGTGGCCGAAGAAGGCGTCAACGAAAAGATGGCTGAATTCATCACCCCGATTGCCATTTTGGGCGACCAGATGACCAAGTTCACCACCGAAATCGGCTTCAAGGGCTTCCAGAATGCCGACGAAGTAGGTGCCGCCGCTGTGGACTATCTGCGCGTGGCCGGGCACCTGGTATTTGGTTACTTCTGGGCGCGCATGGCGCAAGTGGCGCTACGTGAAATTGCTGCAGGCAACGCCGACCCCTTCTACCTGGCCAAGGTGCAGACAGCGCGCTTCTATTTCGCCAAATTGTTCCCTGAAACCGCAACACTGATGCGCACGGCACGCGCCGGCAGCAAGGTGTTGATGGACACGGACGCCGCCCTGGCTTGAGATCAGCGTGGACCCCGCGCGAGCGGGGTCTTGTGAGCCCCACCATTGAGGAGAGATCATCTTGCATAAATCGATAGCTGCTATTTTTATCAGCGCCCTGGCATTGCCCGCACTGGCCCAGATGACGCCCGTGGGCGTCTGGCGCACCGTTGATGACAAAACCGGTGAGGTGTCATCCGAGGTGCGTATCAGCGACAACGCGGGTGCGCTGTCCGGGCGCATCGAGAAGCTGCTGCGCAAGGATGCCAAGCAGGACGCGGTGTGCGACAAATGCGTCGACGACCGCAAGGATAAACCGGTGTTGGGTCTGGAGATCATCCGCGGCGCCAAGAAAGCCGACGGCAAGGACCTTTGGGAAGGCGGCAAGATTCTCGACCCCGATAACGGCAAGGACTACACCTTGCGCCTGACACCGATTGACGGTGGCAAGCAGTTGCAGGTGCGAGGCTACATCGCGTTTTTCTATCGAACCCAAGTCTGGACTCGGGTCCCCTGATCCATTAACCGTTCGCCCTGAGCTTGTCGAAGGGCATTTCTGAACACATTCAAGGGCTTCGACAAGCTCAGCCCGAACGGAGATTAAGTAAATGTCAAGATTCCAAGTCAAAAAAGTCGCTGTGCTCGGTGCCGGCGTGATGGGCGCGCAAATTGCCGCCCATTTGGTCAACTGCAAAGTGACGGTCGTGCTGTTTGACCTGCCCGCCAAAGAAGGCCCGAAAAATGGCATCGTCACGCGCGCCATTGATGGCCTGAAAAAACTCAAGCCCGCGCCCCTCGGTGTGGTCGGTGATGCCGACCTGATCCAGCAGGCCAACTACGAAGAGCACCTGGAACTGCTCAAGGACTGCGACCTGGTGATTGAAGCGATTGCCGAGCGCATGGACTGGAAGCTCGATCTGTACAAGAAGATCGCGCCGTTTTTGGCGCCGCACGCCATCGTGGCGTCCAACACCTCGGGCCTGTCGATCACCAAGCTCAGCGAAGTTTTGCCCCAAGAAATCAAACCCCGTTTTTGCGGCATTCACTTCTTCAACCCACCGCGCTACATGATGCTGGTGGAGTTGATCAACACGCCCACGACTCAACCGCAGATTCTGGACGACCTCGAAGCCTTTGTCACCAGCAACCTGGGCAAGGGCGTGGTGCGGGCCAAGGATTCCCCCAACTTCATCGCCAACCGCGTCGGCGTCGCCGGCATGTTGCTGACCATGAAAGAAGTCGAGAATTTTGGCCTGAGCTACGACGTGGTCGATGACCTCACCGGCAAGAAGCTGGGCCGCGCCAGCTCCGGCACCTTCCGCACCGCTGACGTGGTGGGGCTGGACACGATGACGCACGTGATCAAGACCTTGCAGGACACCTTGACCTTGGAGAGCGACCCGTTCTACGAGAGCTTTGCCACCCCCGCGGTGCTCAAGACCCTGCTGGAGATGGGCAACCTGGGCCAAAAAACAAAGGCCGGCTTCTTCAAGAAGGTCGGCCGTGACGTGCTGCGCTTTGACGGCGAATCCAAAGAGTACGTGCCCGGTGGCCAAAAGGCCGACGAGGTTTATGCACGCATGCTCAAAAAACCGGCGGCTGAACGCCTGCAACTGCTGCGTGACAGCGAAGGCGCGCAAGGCCAGTTCCTGTGGGCTATTTTGCGCAACGCCTTTCATTACGCTGCGGTTCATTTGGAAGCGATTGCCGACAACGCGCGCGACGTCGACTTCTGCATGCGCTGGGGCTTCGGCATGAAGCAGGGCCCGTTCGAGTTGTGGCAAGAAGCGGGTTGGCTCAATGTGGCCAACATGATCAAGGAAGACATCGACGCCGGCAAAGCACTGTGCAAAGCGCCCCTGCCAGACTGGGTCTTCAAGGGCCCGGTGGCTGACGCTGGTGGCGTTCATACCCCGCAAGGTTCGTGGAACCCCACAACGGCTCAGTTCGTGTTGCCGCGCGACCTGCCGGTGTACACGCGTCAGCATTTCCCCGAGAGCGTGTTAGGTAGCAATGCGCCCAAAGCCCAGACCGCAGGCAAGACCCTGTTTGAAGACGAAGCGATTCGCCTGTGGACGATCAAAGACGACGTGGTGATCGCCAGCATCAAAACCAAGATGCACGCCATTGGCCCGGCCGTCATCGAAGGCCTGCTCAAGGGCCTGGAACTGGCCGAGACCAGCTACCAGGGTCTGGTGATCTGGTCGAATGACGAACTGTTCTCAGCCGGCGCCGATTTACAGGCCATGCTGCCCGCCTTCATGATGGGTGGCGCCAAGGCGATTGATGGCGCTGAGCTGGAAATGCAGGAGGCCATGCTCAAGTTGCGCTACGCCAACGTGCCCGTGGTGTCGGCGGTGCGCGGACTGGCGCTCGGTGGCGGCTGCGAACTGGCAGCGTATTCGGCCAAACGCGTGGTGGCGATGGAGAGCTATATCGGCCTGGTTGAAGTCGGCGTTGGCCTGGTACCCGGTGGCGGCGGCCTGACCTACATCGCCCGGCGCGCCGCTGAGAATGCTGCCGCGTCGACCGGCAAGGACTTGCTGCCCTTCCTGACCGAAGGCTTCACTGCCGCGGCCATGGCCAAGGTGGGAACCAGCGCGCTGGAGTCACGCAAGCTCGGCTATGTTCTTGAGAGCGACGTGGTCGTGCCGCACAAGGACGAGTTGCTTTATGTGGCCATCAACGAGGCCAAGGCCATGTTCAACTCGGGCTACCGGGCGCCGCACAAGCGCTTGTTCGCCGTGGCCGGACGCAGTGGCGTGGCCACAATGAAGAGCTCGCTGGTCAACATGCGCGACGGCGGCTTTGTCAGTGCGCACGATTTTCATATCGCCAGCCTGATCGCCAACGTGGTGTGCGGCGGCGATGTCGATGCGGGAAGCCTGGTGAGCGAAGAGTATCTGATGACGCTGGAGCGTCAGGCCTTTTGTTCGCTTCTGACCCACCCCAAGACGCAAGAACGCATCATGGGCATGATGTCAACGGGCAAACCCGTTCGAAATTAATGTGATTGCGGGGCAGATCAAGATTTGTGCAACAAATTTGTTCTGTCCTCAATTAATCAAAATTGACTGAGAAACTGTTATGAAACAAATGCAAGAAGCCTATATCGTTGCCGCCACGCGTTCGCCTATCGGGCGTTCGCACCGGGGGTTTTTCCGCAACACCCGCCCTGATGATCTGCTGGTCAAGGTCCTGCAATCGGCGCTGGCCCAAGTGCCCTCGCTCGATCCCACCATGATCGAAGACCTGATCTGCGGCTGCGCCATGCCCGAAGGCCAGCAGGGCCTGAACATTGCGCGCACCGCTGCGGTGCTGGCGGGTCTGCCGACCAGCGTCGGCGGCGTCACCATCAACCGTTTCTGCGCTTCCGGCTTGTCAGCGATCCAGATGGCGGCTGACCGCATTCGGGTCGGTGAAGCCGAAGTGATGATCGCCGCCGGCGTCGAGAGCATGAGCATGGTGCCGATGGGCGGCAATGCGCCGTCTTTCTCGCCGCTGATGTTTGCCAACGACGAGAACGTCGGCATTGCCTACGGCATGGGCCTGACCGCCGAGAAAGTGGCAACCCAGTGGAAGATCAGCCGCGAGGCGCAAGACGCGTTTGCGCTGCAATCGCACCAGCGCGCGCTGGCCGCGCAGGCCGCCGGCTTCTTTGCCGCCGAGACCACGCCGATTGAAGTGACCGACCGCGCGCCCAATCTGGCGACCGGCGGTGTGATCGAGAAGAAACGCACGGTGAGCGTGGACGAAGGTGCGCGCGCCGATACCTCGCTCGAAGGCCTGGCCAAGCTCAAGACGCCGTTTGCGGCGCGCGGTTCAGTTACTGCGGGCAACAGCTCGCAAACCTCGGACGGTGCCGGTGCCTTGATCCTGGCCAGCGAAAAGGCCGTCAAACAATTTGGCCTGACGCCCCTGGCGCGCTTTGTCAGCTGTGCGGTCAAGGGCGTGCCGCCCGAGATCATGGGCATTGGCCCGATCGAGGCTATTCCAGCGGCACTGCGCTACGCTGGCCTGTCGCTCGATGCGATCGACTGGATTGAACTCAACGAAGCCTTTGCCGCGCAGTCCCTGGCGGTGATCAACACGCTGGGCCTCGATCAGGCCAAGGTCAACCCGATGGGCGGCGCCATTTCCCTGGGCCACCCGCTCGGCGCCACCGGCGCCATCCGCGCCGCCACCCTGATCCATGCGCTGCAGCGCAAGCAGCTCAAGTACGGCATGCTCTCCATGTGCATCGGCATGGGGCAGGGCGCCGCGGGTATTTTCGAGCGTGTCTAAGCGCTGAGGTGGACGAAAAAGGCCACGCATCCGTGGCCTTTTTTTCGTCGTCACCCAGATGACGCTCTGCCACCGCGGGTGCTGCGATACTGCGGCCCATGAGTTCACATCCTTTTGACACGGCGCTGGTTTTGACGCCGGACTTTGACGCAGCCCCCGATCAATTTCTAGGCCAAACCAGCCCCGCCTGGTGGAACATGGTGGGACCCTTCGGCGGGGTGACAGCGGCCATTGCCCTGAACGCCGTCATGACGCATCCTGCCCGTTTGGGCGACCCGGTGGCTTTGACCGTCAACTACAGCAACGGCCTGTTGCCAGGTGATTTCAAAGTGGTGGCGACGCCGGTGCGCACCAACCGCTCGACACAACATTGGGTGCTGAACTTACGCCAGACCGACGCCAACGGGGTCGACATTGTGGCCTTGACCGGCACCGCCATCACCGCTTTGCGGCGCGACACCTGGAGCGCCAGTGACCTGCCCTGTCCCGAGGTGCCCCGGCCCGAGGCCTTAACCCGGCTTACCCCACCGCAGGGGTCGCTGGCATGGTTTGGGCGCTACGACATGCGATCAATTGCAGGCCCGCTACCCACCAAGTGGGATGGTGGGGCCGCCAGTGCCGACCCGCAGCAGGCCAGCCTGACGCAGCTCTGGCTTCGCGACGAGCCGCCGCGCCCGCTGGACTTCACGTCGCTGGTGGCCATGGCGGACGGTTTTTTCCCGCGTGTCTGGTTGCGCCGGGCATTGCTGGTGCCGGCCGGCACCGTGACGCTCACGGTCTATTTTCATGCCGGGCCCGACCAACTGGCGGAGACCGGCGCCGGCTTCCTGCTGGCACAGGCGCGTGGGCAGGGTTACCGAAACGGTTTTTTTGATCAGGCCGGGCAACTCTGGAACGAGCATGGCAGCTTGTTGGCGACCACGCATCAGCTGGTTTACTACAAGGAGTGACTTGCCGCGACTGCGACGAAGCTGGGGCTGGGTTCCCGGTAACAGGCGCGCAGGCCAGATTTTCTTGAGTTATCGGCTCAATGGGCCGATAGTCCCTGCAAGCACCGGCGAAACCAAGTGCTGAGCGCGTCCATCGGGTGGGCAGTTTTACCGACCGTGAGGTGGGCCAGAGCCTGAGTGGCAAGGTTTCTTGGTCAACGGCCAAAATTCACCCCCCAACCCTCAAAGATGGCCTTCTAAAGAGGGACATTTCTGCTGTCCATGACGCCTGCAAGAGGTTTGCGCGCGCAGTAAATCAAAAGGTCAATCATGTTTAATTTTTCTTCGATGTCGGTGGCCCGGCGCCTGGGTCTGCTCGTCGTCAGTGCCGTGCTCGGCATCATTGT
The DNA here is from genome assembly GCF_010365055.1 of Rhodoferax sp. Classification (GTDB taxonomy): domain Bacteria; phylum Pseudomonadota; class Gammaproteobacteria; order Burkholderiales; family Burkholderiaceae_C; genus Rhodoferax. Next base: position 3,799 of record NZ_JAAFHA010000097.1, on the reverse strand, counting down.
CCTGGCGTCAGTGTTCCTGATCTCGGAACGCACGCTGATCATGCAGGAGCGTCAAGGCGGTGTGCGGCAAACGGTTGAAATTGCGCACGCATTGCTGGCGGGCTATCACGCCCAGGCGGTCGCGGGAAAGATGTCGGAGTCCAAGGCCAAACAGCGCGCCCTTGACGAGATCAGGACGTTGCGCTATAGCGGTGCCGAGTATTTCTGGATCAACGACATGCAGCCCAAGATGGTGATGCATCCGGCGCGGCCGGAGCTTGAAGGCAAGGACTTGACAGACAACAAAGACCCGACCGGCAAGCACCTTTTTGTCGAGTTCGTCAATACGGTGAAAGCCAGCGGCGCTGGTTTTGTACCCTACATGTGGCCCAAGCCGGGCCAAGCCGACCCGGTGCCAAAGATCTCCTACGTCAAAGGCTTTGCACCCTGGGGCTGGATCATCGGCTCCGGCGTTTATGTGGATACGGTGGACGCAGTCGTGATCAGTCGGGCGATCGACTTTGCCATGGGCGTGCTGGTTCTGATTGGCATCTTGCTGGCCTTTGGCGTGCTGATTTCAAAAGGCATTTTGAAGCAGCTCGGTTGCGAGCCGGCTTACGCGGCCGCAATCACGCAGCGCATCGCCGAGGGCGACCTCGCAGTGGCGATTGCGCTCAAGCATCCCGAGCATGCCAGTCTGCTGACCGCTATTGCGTCCTTGCGCGACAAATTTGCCGTGATTGTGAGTGAGGTGCGCCAGGGCTCGGAGAGTGTCGCCACCGCCAGCGCCGAGATCGCACAAGGCAACCAGGATTTGTCGGCGCGCACCGAGAGCCAGGCCAGTGCTCTGGAAGAGACCGCCGCATCCATGGAGCAACTCAGTGCCACCGTCAAGCAAAATGCCGATAGTGCGCACCAGGCCAACCAGCTGGCCCGCAACGCCAGCACGGTCGCCGTGCAGGGTGGCGCGGTGGTCGCGCAAGTGGTGGATACGATGAAGGGCATCAACGACAGCTCACGCAAGATTGCCGACATCATTGGCGTGATTGACGGCATTGCCTTCCAAACCAATATCCTGGCCTTGAACGCTGCTGTCGAAGCCGCGCGCGCCGGTGAGCAAGGCCGCGGCTTTGCCGTCGTTGCCAGCGAAGTGCGCAGCCTGGCGGGCCGCTCCGCCGATGCCGCCAAAGAAATCAAGACCCTGATCAATGCCAGCGTCGAGCAGGTGGAGCAAGGCACGGCCCTGGTGGACAAAGCGGGCAGCACCATGACTGAAGTGGTGAGCAGCATCCGCCGGGTGACCGACATCATGGGTGAAATTAGCGCCGCCAGTTCCGAGCAAAGCCTGGGAGTCGCCCAAGTGGGTGAAGCGGTCACGCAGATGGACCAAGCGACGCAGCAAAACGCCGCGCTGGTGGAAGAAATGGCAGCTGCCGCAAGTAGCCTGCAATCGCAAGCGCAGGACTTGGTGCAGGTGGTGGCGGTATTCAAATTGGGCGCTGGCGAGAGCGCGGGCATGACGCAGATGTCTCCGGCGGCCGTGCGTGCACACCCGCCGAAACCCAATAACTTCAAAGGCTTGGACCGACGGGTGGGCGGTGTCCCGAAAGGCGCCGCGGCGCGGGGCCACAGCGCCGCACCCGTTCGCCAAGCCCCAATGCGGCCAGTGACCCCGGCCCCGGTGGCAACGCCAAAAAATGCCGCTCAAACGACCGGCAAAGCGGGTGAATGGGAATCCTTTTGAACGTTCTCGCCAAACCCCCTATCCAGGCGATCGGGTCAAGCGCGTCGGCCGCTGGGCAATAATTTATAGGAAAAACAAGGTGCTAGCCCCCGCAAAATATAGATAGTTCGCTACACTTTTAATTTTACAAAGCAAGCGCTTGCTATAAACATGAATCTGGGTATGATTCAACGCCATGACTGCCCACGCCTTGTCTGTTCAGCGTTTGACCGCCCGCTTGGGTGACCCGGCCCTCAAGCGCGCCCGCGGTCGCCCGCGCAAGACCGAGGACGAGCGCGATGACGGCAATCGTCGCCATCAGTTGCTCACCGCCGCCGCCCGCCTGTTTCGTGAAAAAGGCTTTGACGCCACCAGCACGCGCGATATCGCGGCCGCGGTTGGCATGCACAGCGGCTCGCCCTTTTATCACTTCAAAAGCAAGGACGCCATGCTGCTGGCGGTGATGGAGGAGGGCATGCGCTCGGCCATTTCGCGCCAAGCGCAGGCACTGCAAGACGCCGAGCCGGGTTCCATAGCGGCTGCGGGCGCAGCGCCAGCGGCCAGCGAACCCGTGGTGCAGCTGCGGCGCCTGATTCGCGCTCACTTTGACACGCTGCTGGGGCCGGGCAATGACTTTGTGCCGGTCATGCTGTATGAGCACCGCTCCTTGAGTGAGCATCAGCGCCTTGTGCTGGCCAAGCTGCAAGGGGACTACGAAGCAGCCTGGACCCCCGTGCTCGAGGCCCTGCACGCCAGCGGGCATTTGCAAGCGCCGGTCAAGCTCGCAAGGCTGTTGATTCTGGGCGCGCTGAACTGGTCCGTGCAGTGGTTTGATGAAACAAAAGGTGCGTCGCTTGATGAATTGACCGACGCTGCCATGGCTTTATTTTTGAAGGAATCCTGATGAACTATCAATCTGTCTATGCGCCCGGCCTGTTTGCCGGCCAGGTGATGCTGGTGACCGGCGGCGGCTCCGGCATTGGCCGCTGCGTAGCGCATGAACTGGCCGCGCTGGGCGCTCACGTGGTACTGATCGGGCGCAAGGCCGACAAGCTGCAAAGCGTGATGGAAGAGATATACCAGGACGGCGGCGTTGCCAGTTTTCATGTTTGCGACATCCGCCAGGAGCCAGTGGTCAAGCAGACGGTCGCCGCCGTGGTGGCGGCGCAAGGGCGGATCGACGGCCTGGTCAATAACGCGGGCGGCCAGTACATGATGCCGCTGGAAGCCATCAGTGCCAAAGGCTGGGAGGCGGTGCTTAACACCAACCTCACCGGCGGCTTCTTGATGGCGCGCGAGTGCTTTGTGCAGTCCATGGCCAAGCACGGCGGTGCCATCGTCAATATCGTGGCCGACATGTGGGGCTCCATGCCCGGCATGGGGCACAGCGGCGCAGCGCGCGCCGGCATGGTCAGCTTCACTGAGACCGCGGCGCTGGAGTGGGCCGGCCGGGGCGTGCGCGTCAATGCGGTGGCACCCGGCTACATCGCTTCCAGCGGCATGGACAACTACCCGCCCGAGATGGCCCCGATGCTGCGCGAGATGACCAAGACCATTCCCCTGGGGCGCTTTGGCACCGAGGCCGAGGCCTCTGCCGGGATTGTGTTTTTGCTCAGCCCGGCGGCAGCGTTCATCAGTGGCAGCACGTTGCGGATTGACGGCGCCCGGCCGCAGGTGCGTATGGGTTGGCCGATGCAAGTGGCCAGCGACAAAGCGCAACAGCGCGCTGCGATCAAGCCGTTCAACGGCTTTCACCGCGCCCAGACACCCAAAGTTTTCATGGTCTGAGCCCGGCCACTGCGCGTACCCAGGCTTTACCCGAACAACCTACAGCCGGCCAGCGGCGCAAGCCCCTGGCCCCATCAAACCTTTGACGGACAAGACTCATGCCAGTTACCACTATTGTTGAAGAAGATATCCAGCAGGTCGTCGATGCCGCTCGCCGGTTCATCCAGACTGAGGTCGCACCGCACCTGGAGGCTTGGGAGGAGGCGGGTGAGTTTCCGCGCAGCCTCTACCAGCGCGCCGCGGCGCTGGGTTGGCTCGGCTTGGGTTACCCCGAGGAGTTTGGCGGCACGCCAAGCCCCTGGAGCCTGC
>NZ_JAAFHA010000096.1 GCF_010365055.1 Rhodoferax sp. | reverse complement strand
AAAATCTATCTAACCATGAAGCCCTGAGCGCTGCAAATCACCAACACCCAAAACTAAATTTCGGAAATTTACAGAAAAGAAGTTGCTTTATCTCTAGTTTGGTCCGTGCCGACATGGAATCTGCGTCACCGATGCGCCAATCGTTACGAGCGGCAGGTAAGCTGCCGGAAGGGTTATCGGCGTCTGTCGGTGTGGGGTGAACCCGGTTGGCCATGATGGTCGATCAATCTCGTCGCAACGCGTGATGGGTGGTTCAAGCTTCTTCTTGATAGCGGCTGTTTTGTATGTTTGCGGATTACGCTGGCATTGCAAAACTCTCCCTGTTGATCTTCTTGCTCAACCGCTGGCCTTCGCCAAACGGTTCCTTGTCTCTGAGCATGGCATAGCAGATGCGCGCCAGCTTGTTGGCCAGCGCACAGGCTGCCTTGTTGTGATTGCTCCTGGCCCCTGCACATCCAGCGCCCAGCGACGCACCCCACAGACCTCGCGCCCGGCGGTGTCTGCCACCTTGGATGCGCGCAGCAAGCTCCTGGCGCCATGCGTGAGCAACATGCGCAGGTAACGATCCCCCTTCTTGGAGATGCGTCCCAGGTAGCGGCTGTTGCCCGAGCTGTACTCCTTGGGTGTCAAGCCAAACCAGCTGGAGAAATGGCGCGCATCCTTGAAGTGGCTCACATCGCCCGAGGTGGCTGCTACCAGAGCCGTGGCCGTCAGCAAGCCGATGCCGGGGATCGACAGCAGCGTAGTGCATGCCGGGCTGAGCTTGGCCAGTGCCGCCAGTTCACGCTCCAATTGCGCAATGCGGCCTTCGAGTAATCGGATTTCCTCCAGCAGCAGCTTGGCGGTGCCCCGGATCAGATCGGGCACCGCAGTGGCTGGGTCAGCCAGTACCCGGCTGATCGCTTCAATGCCGGTGCGTGCACCTACCGGAATGGCAATACCAAACTCACGGCAGAAACCGCGCAAGGCGTTGATGCGGCTGGTGCGCGTGCCCATCCAAAGCGAGCGGATGCGGTGCATGCCTTGCAGGGCCTGTTGCTCAACCGACTTGATGCGCACCGGGCGAATATCGGATGCACGAGCAACCTCCAACAGTGCAGCAGCATCTGCCGCATCGGCCTTGTTGCGCTTGACGTAGGCACGGATGTACTGGGCTGGCAGCAGCTTCACCTCAATACCCAAGCCATTGAGCCAGCGCGCCCAGTGGTGGGCTGAGCCGCAGGCTTCCATGATGACCAGGGACACATCCCGGTTGGCAAACCAGCGTTCAAACTGCGTGCGCGTGAGACGCTGAGTTTCAACCACGTGCCAATGTTCATCAGCCACGGCCAATTGAAAAACAGACTTTGCAAGATCGACGGCAACGGTAGTAGCATTCATGTCGGACTCCTTACGTTTTAAAGAACTGTTCCCCACGCCAATGAAGACCAGTACGCGACTGTTGCGCAAAAAGCGGGGGAGTCCATCCCATCAATCCACCGGACCTGCGCGAAAAGCTGCGCAGGCCGGTGATTTCAAATCATTAGCCCTCTTTTGGAACTTGCACTTCAGCATTGACAATGCGTACGTTATTGCGTACCATTCTGACTTCTTTCACGGGACTACAAAATGCACACACTTGCCGCTAGCGAAGCTCGCGCGAATTTGTACCGGCTCATTGATGAGGCAGCCCAGTCGCATGAGCCGATCATCATTTCCGGAAAGCGCAGCAGTGCCGTGTTGCTCTCTGCCGAAGATTGGAGTGCAATTCAAGAAACCTTGTTTCTACTTGCCGTGCCAGGGATGCGCGAATCCATAAAGACAGGTATGGCTGAGCCCCTCGCAAAAAGTACGAAAGAGCTTAAGTGGTGAGTTGGGCGCTTGTGTATGCCAAGCAAGCAATAAAAGATGCAAAGAAGCTTGCTGCAAGTGGTCTTAAGGCAAAGGCACAAGATTTGCTCGCGGTTCTTGCCAACGATCCATTTCAGAATCCACCGCCCTTCGAAAAGTTGGTCGGAGATCTGGCCGGGGCATACTCGCGCCGCATCAATATTCAGCACCGCATTGTGTACGAAGTATTTGCCAAAGAGCGGACCGTTCGTGTGCTGCGCATGTGGACTCACTATGACTGAGCGGGCTGACAGGGCGGCCCACGCGGACAGGCAACGTCAGGCTGGCGCTTCGCGGCGGGTGTTGTGTGCCGTTGGCCTTCGACCTTAACGCGCCAAGCCACGCGGCTGCAGCATCAGCAGCAACAACGCCAGTGCCGCAAACCCGATGCCGGCCACAAAGGTGAACGTCGCACCCCAGCCCTGCCACAGCCAGCCCGCCAGCCCACTGGCGATCAGCATCGCCACGCCGCTGAGCAAGTTGAAAAAGCCGTAGCCGGTGCCGCGCAGGTCAGCCGGCGCCGTGTCGGCCACCATGGCCGCCAGCAGGCCTTGCGTCATGGCCATGTGCAGGCCCCACAGCGCCACACCGACCCAAAACACCACGCCGCTGTTGCTGTAGGCCAGTAGAGAATCAGCGCTGATCAACAGCACGAGCCCCCAGCCCAGCAGCGAGGTGTGGCTTATCTTGTCGGCCAGCTTGCCAAAGGGGTAAGCGCAAATGGCATAGACCACATTCATGCCGATCAGGACCAGCGGCGTCCAGGCCAGCGCCAAACCACCTTCCTGCGCACGCAGCACCAAAAAAGCCTCGCTGAAACGCGCCAGCGTGAACACCGCACCCACGCCCACCACCCACCAGTAGGTGGGGCTCAAGCGGGCCAGGTTGGCGCGGCTGATCGGGTTCAGTCGTTTGGCCGTGATGGGCCGATCAGGCTCCTTGACGCCCCACACCAACAGTGCCACGCACATGAAGGCGGGTACGGTTGCCACCCAGAACACGGCGCGAAAGTCATCGTTCCACAGGAGCATGAAAACGACCGCCAACGTGGGCCCCAAGAACGCGCCCACAGTGTCAAGCGACTGGCGCAAGCCAAAGGCGGCACCGCGCAGCTCGGGTGGCGCAATGTCGGCCACCAGTGCGTCACGCGGCGCACCCCGAATGCCTTTGCCGATACGGTCGGCCAAACGGGCGGTGATGATCCAGCCGCTGGACGTGGCGAGCGCAAAAAGAGGTTTGGAAAAAGCCCCCAGGCCGTAGCCCAGCACCGCCAGCGGTTTGCGCTTGCCCCAGTAATCGCTCAGAGCGCCGGAGAACACCTTGACGATCAGCGCAGTTGCCTCAGCCGCGCCTTCGATCAGCCCGACCACCAACATGCTGAGCCCCAAGCTGGTGACCATGAAGACCGGCAACAGGCTGTGAATCAGTTCGCTCGAGACGTCCATCAGCAAGCTGACAAAGCCCAGCGCCCAGATGCTCTTGGGGATTCGCTTGAGCGTGGCCGTGCGTTGGTTCATGGTTATTTAGATGAAAATCAGCGCTAGCCCTTATGGATTATGCGTGAGCAGCTATTAATTTTGATTTACTCAGTCCACCAGCACCGCAGCGCCGTCACCCCGCTCGGCAATCACACCTATGACATAGACCGTCTCACCCGCCGCGCGCAGCGTGGCAGCGCAGGCGCCAGCTTGTGCGGCATCAATCACCACCACCATGCCTATGCCGTTATTGAAGGTGCGATTCATCTCGAAGTCATCAATGCCCGCTGTGGTCTGCAGCCAGGCAAACAGCTCGGTTTGCGGCCAGCTGCCCTTCGTCAAGTGCGCCGCAGTACCCTCAGGCAGCACGCGAGGGATGTTTTCGAGCAAACCGCCGCCGGTGATATGGGCCAGTGCCTTGATCGGGTGAGCCGCCAGCGCGGCCAGCACGTTTTTGACATACAGACGGGTGGGCTCCATCAGCGCTTGTTTGAACGGTTTGCCGTCCAGCGTGGCCGGGGCATTGACACCGGCGCGCTCAATGCACTTGCGCACCAGGCTGAAGCCGTTGGAGTGCACGCCACTGGAGGCCAAGCCCAGCACCAGATCGCCTGGTTTGATATCCGAGCCGGTCAAAATTTTGGACTTTTCGACGGCCCCAACGCAAAAACCCGCCAAGTCGTACTCGCCCGCCGGGTACATGCCGGGCATTTCGGCGGTCTCACCGCCAATTAAGGCGCAGCCGGAGAGCTCACAGCCCCTTGCAACGCCCCCGACCACGGCGGCGGCGGTGTCCACATCGAGCTTGCCGCAGGCAAAGTAATCCAGAAAAAACAGCGGCTCTGCCCCCTGCACCAGTACGTCGTTGACGCTCATCGCGACCAGGTCAATGCCAACGGTGTCGTGCATATTCCATCCAAAGGCCAGCTTGAGCTTGGTGCCGACACCGTCGGTGCCACTCACCAGCACCGGTTCTTTGTAGCGCTTGGGCACTTCAAACAGCGCGCCAAAGCCGCCAATACCGGCCAGAACGCCTTCACGCATGGTCTTTTTGGCCAGGGGTTTGATGCGCTCAATCAGGGCGTCACCCGCGTCAATGTCAACGCCAGCGTCTTTGTAGGAAAGGGGGAAAGGAGAGGAAGCGTTTTTGTGGGTCATGAAAGAGGCCTTGAAAAGTGCGCTGGCAGGGCGCGTGCAAGCAGGTCGTGGGGTGGGCAACAGCGCGAGCCTGGAGCCCGATAGAATTTGGCCAGATTTTAGTGCGACATAACGTACGCAAAAATTGGTGCCACTTGAAGAGTGGTTGCGTCCTCATTGGAACTACGTTTCAAGGGGTTGACCTCAAAGATCGCCAGATGCCCTTTGCATCGATTCACCAGAGAGCCTCCACCGAACCCGCATGAAGCAAATTGCCTTGGATATTGGCTTGGCAACCGGCCCCACGTTGAGCAGTTTTTTTGCTGGTCCCAATGAGGCGGCATTGCGCCATTTGCAAATCTGGATCGCAGGCGGCGCCAGTGCCCCGGCGCGTTCACCCGTGCCGACTTACCTCTTTGGCCGTGGCGGCAGTGGCAAAACGCATTTGCTCAAGGCGGTACAGGCGGCTTTGCAGGAGCAGGGCGCCAGCGTCGGCTGGCTCGACGCCAGCGTGCAGCAGCCGCCGCAGTTCGATGAAGGGTGGGCGGCGGTGCTGATGGACGAGGTGCACTTTTACAACGCTGTGCAGCAACAGGCGGCGTTCAACTGGTTCATCAATGCCCAAACCTGGCAGCGCGGCGTGTTCGCGGCCGGTGAGTTGCCTCCGGCTGACCTGAGATTGCGTGATGACCTGCGCACCCGGCTCGGCTGGGGCCATGTGTTTCAGCTGCAATTACTCAGTGAGCCAGAGCGGCGCGCCGTGCTACGGCAGGCGGCCGATGCGCGCGGGCTGTTTTTGAGTGACGAGGTGATGGACTTTATGTTGACGCGCTTCAGCCGTGACTTGGGGAACCTCATGGAGTTGCTGAACTTGATGGATGGCTACGCACTGCAAACCAAGCGGGCGATTACCATTCCCCTGATCAAATCCATGATGGAAAACACCTAATTCACAATCGACCCATGAAGTTGACCCTATTTGACCTTGACCACACCTTGTTGCCGATTGACTCGGATTACGCCTGGGGCGTCTTTACCAGCACCATCGGCTGGACCGACCCGGTCCATTTCGACCGGCGCAACGACGAGTTTTTTGCCCATTACCAGGCTGGCACGCTGGACATTCGTGAGTACGTGCGTTTTGCCACCGCAGCACTGCGCCAGCATGGTGCGATTCAGGCGCAAACGGCGCATGTTGAGTTCATGAAGACGGTGGTTGCGCCTGCCATCAAGCAGCAGGCGTTGGCGCTGGTGCGCCAGCACCAACAGGCGGGCGATGAGGTGCTCATCGTCACGGCCACCAATGAATTCGTGACGCGCCCGATCGCGCAGGCCTTTGGCGTGGCCGAATTGATTGCGGTTGAGCTGGAGGTTGATACGGCACCTGGCGGCAGCGGCTGGATCACCGGCGAAATCGTAGGGGTGCCTTCGTTTCGGGAAGGCAAGATCGCGCGGGTGACGCAGTGGCTGGCCAACCGCCAACTGGACTGGCCTGATGTGGAGACCACCTTTTACAGCGATTCCATCAATGATCTGAGCCTGCTGGAGCGGGTCACGCACCCAGTGGCCACCAACCCGGATGCGCCTTTGCGGGCCCTGGCCAGCGCGCGTGGATGGCGCATACTTGATTTGTTTTGAAGAGATGCATGCAAAATGTTGAGGACAAAGCTGGCGGACATCTAATGATTAGTTGAGGACAGGGTATGTTCACTGCGTGTAACTGCGGGCTGTCCCGCAAAATATTAAAAATATGATTAAAAAATTTATTGACCGGTTGCTGGGTAAATCACCGGCCAAAAGCAAAAAACTGCAATTTGGCAAGCGCGAAGAGATCGGCCCTGCAGTGCATGGGATCGATCCCAAACTGGTCGATGAGCGAGCACTCAACGTGGTGCGTACCCTCAAGAATGCAGGGTTTGAGGCCTATATCGTCGGCGGCGCCGTGCGCGACCTCATGGTCGGCCTGGCACCCAAAGACTTTGACGTGGCCACCAACGCCACACCGGAGCAGGTCAAGGGCCTGTTTCGGCGTGCCTTCATCATCGGACGGCGTTTTCGCATCGTGCACGTGGTGTACGGGCGCGGGCGCGAGCATGAGGTGATTGAAGTCTCCACTTTCCGCGCCTACATGGACAACGCGGCGGCCGAGCAGGTGGCTGGCAACGAGAAGACCAGCAAAAGCGAGCTCGCCGGCATGAAACACGCGGTCGACTCCACTGGCCGTGTGCTGCGCGACAACGTCTGGGGCCCACAAGAAGAAGACGCGGTGCGGCGCGACTTCACCATCAACGCCATGTACTACGACCCCGAAACGCAAATCGTGGTCGACTACCACCATGGCATCAAGGATTCCAAGAACCGGGTGATCCGCATGATTGGCGAGCCGGCCACGCGCTACCGCGAAGACCCGGTGCGCATCATCCGGGCCGTGCGGTTTGCCGCCAAACTCAGCGGCCTGGGCTTCAAGCTTGAAACCAAAACGGCGGCACCGCTGATCAAGTCGCAAGAGCTGCTGGCCGAGGTGCCGCAGAGCCGCTTGTTTGATGAGATGCTCAAGCTGCTGCAGACCGGTCACTCCTTGGCCTCGATCGAACAGCTCAAAGCATTGGGTATGGCTCGCGGCATTTATCCGTTGCTTGATGTGGTGGTGCAGCGCGCTGAGCAAGCCTTCGTCAAAGCCGCCTTGCGCGACACCGACCGGCGCGTGAGCGAAGGCAAGCCGGTGGTGGCCAGTTTTCTGCTGGCCTGCGTGTTGTGGTCCGATGTGCGCGACGGCTGGGCCAAACGCATCAGTGAGCGCCAGCATGCCCATCCGGCGCTGCAGGATGCGATTGAAGACGTGTTCAATGCCCATATTGGCGATGTGTCGGGCCGTGGAAAATTGGGCGGTGACATGCGCGAAATGTGGATGATGCAGCCCCGCTTTGAGAAGCGCGTGGGCAGTGCACCTTTTGGTTTGACCGAACAGCCGCGTTTCCGTGCCGCCTTTGACTTCATGCGCCTGCGTGCTGAAACTGGCGAAATCGAGGAGGTGCTGGCCGACTGGTGGCAGGAGTTCAGCCTGGCCGATGACAACCTGCGCCAGGATATGGTGGATCAGGTGCGTGAAGAACAGCAGCAACAGCAGCGCCAGCGGGCGCCGCGCGTGCACAAGGCGCCCACTGCCCGCGATGCGGCGCAATCGGCACCCTCTGCGGCGCCCGATGGCCGGGACGATCGCGCCCGCCCGCAGGCCGCGGCCGACGCGCCAGACGATGAAGCTGCCAGCCCGTCGGATGTTGATGCCCCTAAAAAACGCCGACGCCGCCGGCGCAGCACGGGCCCCAAGATCGGCGGTGAACAGGCGCCGGACGCGGGCGTTTGAACGCATCGGCGCGGCCCCCGGTCACGGCCTATATTGCGCTGGGTGCCAATCTGGGTGACCCACAGGCAACAATCCTCAAGGCCATGAATGACCTGGCGCTGACCGAAGGCGTCAGCCTGATCAAGCGCTCATCCCTGTACCGGACTGCGCCAGTGGACTCCAGCGGCCCGGACTATATCAATGCCGTGGTCGAGGTGCAAACAGTCTTGACGGCACCGGCGCTGCTGGCGCAGCTGCAATCCCTGGAGCGATTGGCTGGTCGTGAACGCACATACCAGAACGCACCGCGCACATTGGATCTGGATTTGCTGACCTATGGCGAGGCGCGCATCCAGAGCAAGAAACTCACGATTCCGCATCCACGCATGGAACAGCGCGCCTTTGTGCTGGTGCCGCTGGCCGAGATTGCACCGTCGCGGGTGAGCGCGGAGCAGTTGCGCGCCGTCGCAGATCAAACCGTCGTGCCTGTGGCGGCGTGATGAACTAGGGATTTCCCTAGGCACAAAGGCTTTCAGTCCACCCAGTTGCGGATGGCTGCCTGTCTAAAATGAAGCAATCTCTTCCGGGCAAAAATCATGAGCTTTAATAATCTGCGCGTCGCCACCAAACTATGGTTTGGCGTGGCTGTCATCGTTGTCTCACTGGCCCTGTTGATTGCGTTTGCGGCGTTCAGGATGGCCAGTCTTCAGGCCGATTCGGACGCAACCCAAAGCCAGCTCAATGCACGGGTCAAGGCCGTCACCACCTGGACCGGCCTGACCGAAGCCAACGCCATACGGACCTTGGCGGTGATAACGGCCACTTTTGACTCTGGTGTTGAACCGGCGCTCAAAAGCGAGATTGCAGCCACCTCATCCAGGATTTCCGAAGCACAGAAGAGCATCGAGGCCATGTCGCTGGGCAAGGATGAACTGGCTCAGATGCAAAAGATCGCAGGGGCGCGCAAGCTCATGGCAGCTGCGCGGGCCAAAGCCTTGAAAGAAAAGGATGACAGCAACAGCGAAGCAGCCGTCAGAACCTTGAAAGGCGAATACATCCCGGTCGTCGCGGCCTATCTGGTCACCCTGCGAGAGCTGGTGGTCATGGAAGAAAAGACATTGGCCGCGTTTCAGGAAGAGGCTTCACAATCCCGTGCGGCGGTCGCCCGAATTTTGGTCGGGTTTTGTGTGCTGCTTTTTGCGGGTCTTCTGGTTGGCGCCGGTTGGTTGATTCGCTCCATTCGCCAGCCCTTGGTGCAGGCCAACGAGTTGGCCGGTCGCATTGCCGAAGGTGACCTGAGCGTGCAGATTGACACCTCGCGCGGCGACGAGTTTGGCGACCTGATGAAGTCACTGGCCGCCATGAATGAATCCCTGGGCCGCATGGTGCACCAGGTGCGCCAAAGCACCGACAGCATCGCAACGGCCAGTGCCGAGATTGCCACCGGCAACAACGACCTGGCCCAGCGTACCGAACAAACGTCGAGCAACCTGCAATCCACCGCGGCCAGCATGGACCAGTTGACCACCACCGTGCAGCAAAGTGCCGACAACGCGCGCCAGGCCAGCACCTTGGCCGCCAACGCATCCACGGTGGCAGAGAAGGGTGGCGCGGTGGTCCAACAGGTGGTGCTCACCATGGAAGAGATCAACACCAGCAGCAAAAAGATTGCCGACATCATCGGCGTCATTGATGGCATCGCCTTTCAGACCAATATTCTGGCGCTCAATGCCGCGGTAGAAGCGGCGCGGGCCGGTGAACAGGGGCGCGGCTTTGCCGTGGTCGCGAGCGAAGTGCGCAGCCTGGCGCAGCGCAGCGCCGAAGCCGCCAAGGAAATCAAGATGCTGATCGGCACCTCCGTCGACAAGGTAGCCTCGGGCACCAAGCTGGTGTCGGACGCGGGCATCACCATGAGCGACATAGTGCAGTCGGTGCGCAAGGTGGCGGACGTCATCAGCGAGATCACGGCGGCGTCCAATGAACAAAGCTCGGGCATTGCCCACGTCAACCAGGCCATTGGCAACCTGGACCAGATGACACAGCAGAATGCGGCGCTGGTCGAAGAGAGCGCCGCCGCCGCCGAGAGCCTGCGCGAGCAAGCCAGCCAATTGGCGCAGGCGGTGTCCGTATTCAAGATCAGCGGCGCGCAAGTGGTGCTGCAGTCGAGTCCGACCCGTGACATCACGCCGCGGCCCCAGGCACCTGCCTACAAGCGCCCACCGCCTTTGCCGAAACCGAAACCGGCCAACGCGGCGCTAGGTCATACCCGGGCCGCTGCGCCAGCGCGCAAACCGCTGGCCCTGGCAGCCGTGAAGAAACCGGCCACAACGGCCACCCCGGCCGCAGACGCCGATTGGGAAACTTTCTGAGAATTTGCGGGACGGACCGCAGCTTGCCCGTTTGGAATAACGGCAGATAAGCGGCAGTCGGCGCCGCCACCGGTGGCAACCTATATGGCCCTGGGTGCCAATCTGGGTGACCCACAGGCAACAATCCTCAAGGCCATGAATGACCTGGCGCTGACCGAAGGCGTCAGCCTGATCAAGTGCTCATCCCTGTACCGGACTGCGCCAGTGGACTCCAGCGGCCCGGACTATGTCAATGCCGTGGTCGAGGTGCGGACGGTCTTGACGGCACCGGCACTGCTCGCGCAGCTGCAGGCGCTGGAGCAGACCGGCGGGCGCCAGCGTCCTTTTCGCAACGCGCCGCGTACCCTGGATCTGGACCTGTTGACCTTTGGCGAGGCGCGCATCCAGAGCGAGCCGCTCACGATTCCCCATCCGCGCATGGGAGCGCGCGCTTTCGTGTTGGTGCCACTGGCCGAGATTGCGCCGCAGGTTGTGACGGCGGCGCAACTGCAGGCCGTGCGGACGCAGCATATTTCGCGCCTTGGAAAGAGGCTTGGTGCTGCCGGGAAACGCTAAGATCGCACTCATCAACAATTTTGCCGAAGAAATAGCTCATGAACTTGAATAACATTCGTCTTGCCGCCAAGCTGTGGCTCGCTACCGGACTCATCGTTCTGGGCATGTGCGCCGTGATTGCATTTGCTGCGACGCGTACTGCGGGTGATCGTATCGCCAGCGCAGCAGTCCTTGAGGGCATCGGTACGAAGGTCAAGTTGGCCAATCGTTGGGTGGCACTGACCGAAGCCAATGCGGCGCGCTCGCTGGCCGTGCTGCTCAGCAGCGACCAGGCTGTGGAGCTTGGATTGAAAGACGCGATTGCCGCCACCTCCGCGCAGATCGGTGAGATTCAAAAATCCATTGAGGCGAGTCAATTGACGCCGGCGGATCGCGCCCAGCTGGAAACCATTGCCAAGAGCCGCAAGCTGGTGTTGGAAACGCGGGCCATCGCCATGAAGCAGCGCACGGATGGCCTGGCGACTGAGGTGACTGAAACGGTCAACACAAAGTATCAGCCCGCCATGCAGGCGTATCAGAAATCCCAGCATGATTTCGTCACCATGCAGGAGCAGGCTCATGATGCGGCGCGGGTTTTCTATGCTCAAAGAAGCAAAGAGGTGGTCACTATTTCCGCCATCAGCGTCTTGCTGTTGATCGCTGGAATTTTTGGCGGGACAGCATGGCTGGTGCGGGCGATCCGGCGGCCGCTGACGCAGGCCAACGAACTGGCCTCAGGCATCGCGAAAGGTGACCTCACCATGCAGATCGACACCTCGCGTGGTGATGAGTTTGGCGACCTGATGAAGTCGCTGGCGGCCATGAATGAGTCGCTCGGACGCATGGTGCACCAGGTGCGCCAGAGCACCGACAGCATTGCAACGGCCAGTGCCGAGATTGCCACTGGCAACAACGACCTGGCCCAGCGCACTGAACAAACCTCCAGCAACCTGCAATCCACGGCGTCCAGCATGGACCAGTTGACCACGACCGTGCAGCAAAGTGCCGACAACGCCCGTCAGGCCAGCACCTTGGCCGCCAATGCGTCGTCCGTGGCGGAGAAGGGTGGCGCGGTCGTCGAGCAAGTGGTGCTCACGATGGAGGAGATCAATGCCAGCAGCAAAAAAATAGCCGACATCATTGGTGTGATTGATGGCATCGCCTTCCAGACCAACATTCTGGCACTCAACGCTGCGGTGGAGGCGGCGCGGGCAGGCGAGCAAGGGCGCGGTTTTGCCGTGGTCGCGAGTGAAGTGCGCAGTCTGGCGCAGCGCAGCGCCGAGGCCGCCAAGGAAATCAAGACGCTGATTGGCACCTCGGTCGACAAGGTGGCCTCCGGTACCAAACTGGTGTCGGACGCTGGCACCACCATGAGCGATATTGTGCAGTCGGTACGTAAGGTGGCCAATGTCATTGGTGAGATCACGGCGGCGTCCAATGAGCAGAGTTCAGGCATTGCGCACGTTAATCAGGCGATCGGCAATCTGGACCAGTTGACGCAGCAAAATGCTGCCCTGGTCGAAGAGAGTGCCGCTGCTGCCGAGAGCCTGCGCGAGCAAGCCAGCCAATTGGCGCAGGCGGTGTCAGTGTTCAAGATCAGCGGCGCGGTGGTGACCATGCAGTCACGTCCCACCCGAGACATCACGCCGCGTGCCAGTGCGCTGCCCTACAAACAGCCGCAGTCCCTGGCCAAACCGAAGCCTGCCAGCGCCGCGCTAAGCCATACGCGTGCCAGCGCGCCGGCCCGCAAGCCGCTGGCCTTGGCAGCAGCCAAGAAACCGGCCCCAGCGCCCACCCCGGCCGCTGATGCAGATTGGGAAAGGTTCTGAAGCTTTGCGGGACAGACCGCAGCTACAAATCGATCATTTTGCGGGAAAGACCGCAGTTACACGCAGTGAACAAGCTCCGTCCCCAACACTTCAAGAGTTTTTCCAGTTCACTCCACTTCCGCAATCAGCTCAATTTCCACGCAAGCACCTAGCGGGATTTGGGCCACGCCAAATGCGCTGCGGGCATGGGCGCCCTTGGCGCCAAACACCTCGCCCAGCAACTCGCTGGCGCCATTAGTGACCAGATGCTGCTCGGTAAAGTCGCCCGTCGAATTGACCAGTGACATGAGCTTGACGATGCGCTTAACGCGGTTCAGGTCCCCCACCGCCGCGTGCAAGGTGCCCATCAAATCAATGGCGATGGCGCGCGCGGCGGCTTTGCCATCCTCGACCGTCATGTTGCTGCCAAATTGGCCGACCCAGACTTTTCCGTCCTTCTTGGCAAGGTGACCGCTCAAGAAGACCAGTTTTCCAGTCTGGACAAACGGCACATATGCTGCGGCGGGCGCGGCGACGGGCGGCAGGGTGATGTTGAGTTCGGTGAGTTTGGCGTAAATGCTCATAGCGCTTCCTTGGTCAGTTTATGAATGAAATGTTCTCTTGGCATTGTGACTGACGCAGACCTTGCGAGTGACGCTGAATTGGACCCTGCGACAGGGCTGGTGAAGTATCGCAAGAAGCGCAAGGTACCGGCCCTCAAGCAGCGCCGTGAAAAAACGCATCGACTACCTCTTTCCGGACAAGGCCTCGCCGGTAGGTAAGCGTCCAGCCGTGGCATCTTGAAGGCGTATGCGTTGATAGCGAAGATGGTGTCCACCAACAAAAGAGGTGGACACCATGGAAGAATCCAAACGAGAACCAAAGCGCAAGCACAGCGTTGAACTGAAATCACGGGTATTGGCGGAGTGCGCGCAGCCGGGCGCATCGGTAGCTGCGGTTGCGATGGCGCATGGATTGAACGCGAACCTGGTGCATAAATGGCGACGCTGGGTCGCTGCTGTTGGCATGCCGAGCGCGGCGCTCCCGCACGCCAGGAACACAGGAAACGAATTCATCGCCGTGGCGCTGGCAGCGCAGGCTACACCGGTGTCACCCTGCGACATCCGCATCGAACTGCGCCGAGGCGCCACGACGATGAGCATCCACTGGCCGACCCAGGGGGCGGATGAGTGCGCGGCCTGGTTGCGCGAGTGGCGGCGATGATGGCAATGCCATTGATTCAGGTTGACGCGTTGTGGCTGGCCGTTGAGCCCATGGACATGCGCGCGGGCACCGAGCGTTTGCTCGCGCGCGTCGTGCAGGTGTTTGGTGGTGCGCAGGCCCATCACGGCTACCTGTTTGCCAACGCACGGGCCACGCGCATCAAGCTGCTCGTGCACGACGGATTCGGCGTTTGGTGCGCATCGCGGCGGCTCAATTCGGGCAGCTTCGTGTGGCCTCGTAATGGCGTTGTTGGCACTGCGCCAGTGACCTTGACGAAGGACCAATTCGACGTTTTGGTGCTCGGACTTCCCTGGGTTCGCCTGGAGCAAATGCGGCTGATTACGCGAGTGTAATTAGCCCAAAAATACGCTAAAAATGCAATTGGAACATCCCCCAATAGCCTGAAATATTCAGGTGTTGCATAGTCAGGGCATGCTCAACGTGCATGCCATAAAAGCCCAGGATCTTGCAGCTCTGAACCCCAGCGAATGGGCCGAAGTCGCTGCACAACTGCTGGCCCATATTGGGGAGCAGAGCAAGCACATTACTGCGCAAGCCACGCGTATCGATTCACAGGCCCAGGCCATTAAATGGCGTGACGCAAAGATCGAGAGCATCACCTTTCAACTGGCGCGCCTGAAGGTCTGGAAGTTTGGTGCCAAGACCGAACGCATGAACGCCGAGCAGCGCTCTCTCTTTGAGGAGACGCTGGCCGCTGACCAAGCCAGCCTGGAGGCGCAACTGGCCGCCTTGCAGTCCAGTGTTCCGGCCGAAGACGGGAGGACACCAGACAAGCAACCACGCCGCCAACCCAAGCGTGAAGCACTGCCGCCACACCTGCCTCGGGTGGACACGCGCATCGAGCCCGAGAATACCAACTGCCCAACGCCAGAATGCGGCCAACCCATGGTGCGCGTGGGCGAGGACATCAGCGAGCGCCTGGATATCGTGCCGGCCCAGTTCTTTGTGCAGCGCCAGATTCGCGGCAAGTGGGCTTGCAGCTGCTGCCAGTTGATGGTGCAGGAGCCCGCCGCGCCCCAAGTCTTTGACAACGCGTTGCC
>NZ_JAAFHA010000095.1 GCF_010365055.1 Rhodoferax sp. | reverse complement strand
TCCAGGCTTGCCCAGGTGGCCGGGAAACAGCCTGTCGATCCCGTCCTCCAGTTCCCTGCCGACCCGTGCCACGACCTCATCGGCCTGGATCGAGACCGAGACGTGATGGATGAAGTAGATCAGCACCCCGATGCTGACCATGGCCAGCAACACGCCGATGCTCACGGACAGATGCGGCACGAAGGTCACCTCGTCGGCGCGCCGGATGGTGCGCAGCACGAGCAGGCAGTACACGAACGTGGCCACGAAGGTGCCCAGTACCACCTGGTTGGCGGTATCGCGCATGAAGTTGCGCAGCAGGCGGGGGCCCAACTGGGACGAGGCGAGCGACAACGCCACCAGCGTCATCGAGAACACGGTCCCGGCGATGGCGATCATCGACCCGGCCACGGTGCCCAGCGGCAGGCTGGCGCCCTCGGCGCCCCCTGAATAGCTCCAACTCAGGCGCTGCAGCCAGTCTTCGTCGACAGCCTTGTCGAGCTCGACGGCGCCGAAGGCCAGTGCCACGGCCAGCCATGCCATGACCGCCGGTACGAACCATAAGCTGGATCGAAGGCGATCCCAGTATTTCAATAGCAGTGTTTTCAAGAAGCCTCACTTCAACCAGTTAGCCTCGAACGAAGCGCCCATGCTGGCGCTGAACTAGGGGTGTAGCGTAACTTATCGAACAGTAGCACGCTGTTCGGTACCGCACAAAGGCACCGACGACACGACGAGGTGGACCTCGCGTCGGCGATGGGGTTGCACTGTGCGATGGCGCACAGACGCGCACCATGAACTCGCCCAGAACGTTGAAAGCCAGAGCACCATGCTTCGCCAGACCAAGGACCTGCTGGATTCACCCTTCGTCGCCACCAATGGCGCCATCGTTGATGTTAAGGATTTCTACTTTCCCGGGACTGCGGCAGGCGACACATGACGCTAGGCCGCAATCTATCCTGGGTGGTGTTCGGGATCGTGCTGAGCACGAACGCCCATGCCGATGGCGCAACGATCGCCCAAAAAGGCGCCGGGTCGGCCGCCGCGTGCCAAAGCTGCCATGGGGGCGCCGGCGAAAGCGTTTCCGCCGCGGGCTTTCCCCGCCTGGCGGGCTTGGGCGCAAGCTACCTGCAGCGACAACTTGAGGCCTTCTCCGAGGGCGCCCGCTCCAGCGCGGTCATGATGCCGATCGCCAAGGCCCTGTCGGCGGCGGACCGCAAAGCTGTGGCATCGCATTACGCCTCGATGCCGTTTGGCGGAACCGCGTCGATGCCGTCGTCGACTTCGGCGCCTAAGGTCAGCGTGGTCGCGACCGCGGCGTCCGCGCTGGCACCCGCGGTCGGTGCGACGCTGGCCACGCGCGGACGTTGGTCGGACACGCTGCCGGCCTGCGAACAGTGCCATGGACCGGGTGGTCGTGGCGTCGGCGCCTTCGACTACTGGGGCATGGATGCCTACACCCAGCGAAAGCTGGCGGCACTCAGACAGGCATCTCCCGATGTCCCTGCGTCGGCGTCCGCGTCTGCGGCATCCAAGGACATCGCGGGCGACCCCCCGCACGCCGAACTGGTAGCGCCGTCGGGCGCTGCTTCGGGCGTGCGTGCGGCTTTCCGCCCCCCTTCGGATTCGCAACTTCCCACCGGCGAGTTCGGCGACGTGATCCGGCGCGGCCGCGAAATCTTCGTCGATACTGGACGCGTCGCCATTGTGGGCGGCATTTGTCAGCTACCCCGCTTACCGCAGCAAGACCAAGAGCGTATCGACGTTCCAGCAGCGGCTGCAAAGCTGCTTCGAATACAGCATGAACGGCAAGGCGCCGCCGTCGGGCGCACCGGAACTGGTCGCGCTGGAGAGCTACGCCTACTGGCTTGCGACCGGTGCGGCGGTGGACCCCAAGCTCCCCGGGCGCGGCTATTCGACACTGCCTGCACCCGCGCAAGGGCGCGACTACACGCGCGGCGAGCAGGCGTGGGACGTGGCGCTGTACATGAACAGTCACGAGCGCCCGCAGGACCCTCGCAACTCGGGCAGCGTGCGGAACACGCGGGCGACATTCCACGACACCGACGAATCGATGTATAGCCGCGATGTCGCCGGCAAGGTGCTTGGCTCCACCGGCGCGCCGCAGCCGTTCAAACCATCGAAAGCGCCTGGCCGCTGAACCAATCGTACGCCGACATTGCCGGCCGTACAGCTGCGCACGACCGGTTCAGCTCGCGGATCAAGGCTTTCATATCGGCGATCTCCTTGCGCTGCGCCGCGATGATGACCGAGTCTGTGCGACAACGCACAGACTCGTGCTTTGAACTCCCCTACGCTGGGTCGATCGTCCATTGGCCATGCGCCTTGTTGCACTTCCACTGGCCCTGTTCTTGTCGAACAATCTGAGTCCGAAACCTTTGAAAGCGAGAAAACTATGCTTCACCAAACCAAAGACCTGCAGAACCTCTCCATCGGTGCCACGGATGGCGCCATCGGGGACGTGACGGACTTCTACTTTGATGACGACGCCTGGGTGATTCGCTACCTCGTCGTCGATGCTGGCTCGTGGCTGTCAAGCCGCAAGGTGTTGATCTCGCCGATCGCCACCGGCAAGCCGGATTGGGAACACAAGCGCTTGCCAGTCTCGCTAACCCGGGAGCAAGTCAAGAACAGCCCCGACATCGACACCAATATGCCGGTCACCCGGCAGCACGAGACCGACTATCTCGACTACTACAGCTATCCCTACTACTGGGGTGGCCTGGGTTTGTGGGGCCGAGGCGGGTATCCAAACATGCTGCTGCCCGAATACGCGGGTTACGGTTCTGACCCAGCAGCGCGCGCGGAGGTGGACGCCGCCCAGGCACGAACCGAAGCCCGCCAGCGCCAGATTGAGAGTGAGAGCGACCCGCATCTGCGCAGCTGCAATTCCGTGGTCGGGTACCACATTGAAGCCAGTGATGGCGAGATTGGGCACGTGCAGGGCATGCTCGTTGACGACGAAAGCTGGGCCATCCGATACCTGGTGGTGAACACGAGCAACTGGTGGCTCGGTCACGACGTGTTGGTGGCCCCGCAGTGGGTCAAGAGCGTAAGCTGGGCGGAACAAATCGTCGCTGTCGACCTGACGCGTGACGCCCTGAAGCAGGCGCCCATATACGACCCAACATTGCCGCTCGCTCGCGAGATGGAAATCGCCGTGTACCAGCACTACGGGCGCGCCGGGTACTGGCCAGGCGCGCCTGCGCTGGCTGAGTAGTGCCTCCGAAAGATTCTGTCCAGGCGCGGCGCAGTGCGCCATCTGACGACCTGTCGTTGATCGGTATTGCCGAGTTGGCTCTGACGCTCGGCACCGACCTGGAACGAGGGCTCGGCGCCGAGGAGGCAGCCACCCGGCTGCATGCGGACGGCCCCAACGAACTGCGCGCGGCACCCCCCGTGCCACGGTGGCGCCGCGCGCTGGCGCAGTTTCAGGACCCGCTGGTTTACCTGCTGGGTGCGGCGGCGGCTGTGGCCCTGGCCGCCTGGTGGTTCGACGGCCGGGGCCGCCAAGGGGCAGCCGGCTGGCCGCTGGATGCCATCGTCATCGCCGCCGTGGTGGTGCTCAATGCGGTACTGGGTTGGCTGCAGGAGAACAAGGCTGCCCAGGCCGTGGCGGCGCTGCAAAAGATGACCACCGCCACCTCAAACGTGCTGCGCGACGGCGCGGTGGCCCGGGTGCCCAGCGCCGAACTCGTCAAGGGCGACGTGCTGGTGCTCGCCGAGGGCGACGCCGTCGGCGCCGATGCGCGGCTGGTGCAGGCCGCCGCGCTGAAGCTGCTGGAGGCGCCATTAACGGGCGAAAGCGAGGCTGTACTGAAGGACGTGGCACCGCTGCCGGGGCCTGCGGCGTTGGGCGACCGGCTGAACATGGTCTTCAAGGGTACGGCGGTTGCGCAGGGCACCGGACGCGCCGTCGTCACAGCCACCGGCATGCAGACCGAGATGGGCGGCATCGCCACGCTGCTCGACACCACGCCCGACGCGCCCACGCCGCTGCAAGTCGAGATCGCGCACCTGGGCAAGGTGCTGGGCATCGCGGCCTTGGGCGTCGCCGCCGTTGTGGTGGCCACGATCCTTTTGATCTCGGACATCCATGGCGTAGCCGATGTTGTCACGATACTGCTGCTCGGCGTGTCGCTGGCCGTGGCCGCCGTGCCCGAGGGCCTGCCGGCGATCCTGTCGGTGGTGCTCGCAATGGGGGTGCGCCGCATGGCGCGCCACCACGCCATCGTCAAGAAGCTGGCCTCGGTCGAGACACTGGGATCGGCGTCCGTCATCGCGTCGGACAAGACCGGCACGCTGACGCGCGGCGAGATGACGGTGCAGCGCGTGATGACGGCCTCGGGGCGCATCGACATCACCGGCGTGGGTTACGCCCCCGAAGGGCGCGCCGAGCAATCCGGCGCCGATGTACCGGAAGGCCCCTTGCGAGACGAACTGCAGGCGGTGCTGAGCGGCGGCAGCCTGGCGGGCAATGCCCAGCTGCAGCAAGACGACTCTGGCTCATGGGTCATCCAGGGCGACCCGACCGAAGCGGCATTTCTGGTGGCGCAGCGCAAGCTGGGCAACGCCACGCCTGAGAGCCAACAGCGCTTTGAGCGCATCGGCGAGATCCCCTTCACCTCGCAGCGCAAAATGATGTCGGTGCTCGTGGTGGACCATGCCGACGGCATTGCACACGTGCTCTTTACCAAGGGCGCGCCCGATGTACTGCTGGCGCATTGCACCCGCGCCCGCCGGGGTGAGGCCACAGTGGCGCTCGATCCCGCCCTGCATACGCAGGTACTGGCCGACGTGGCTGCAATGGCCGATGACGCGCTGCGCACGCTGGCCGTGGCGCGCCGCACGCTGGCACCTGACGCGCAGATCCCTACCGATGCCAAGGATGCGGCCGCGCTGGAACAGGACATGGAATATCTCGGCACCGTGGGCATCATCGACCCGCCGCGCAAGGAGGCCGCCGCGGCCGTTACCCAGGCCCGCCAGGCCGGCATCCGCGTGATCATGATCACCGGAGACCACCCGCGCACGGCGTTGCGCATTGCAGCCGATCTCGGCATCGTCGACGTCGGTGCATCGGTGCTCACGGGAATCGATCTGGACAAGCTAGACGACGCCTCCTTTGCCACAGCCGTGCTGCAGACCTCGGTGTTCGCCCGCGTGGCGCCCAAACACAAGCTGCGCATCGTGCGCTCGCTGCAGGAAAGCGGCAACGTGGTGGCGATGACGGGCGACGGCGTCAACGATGCCCCCGCGCTGAAGGCCGCCGACATCGGTGTGGCGATGGGCGTGGCGGGCACCGAGGTGGCGAAGGAGGCGGCCAGCATGATCCTGGCTGACGATCACTTCGCCACCATCGTGCTGGCGGTGCGCGAAGGGCGGGGCGTGCTCGACAACATCCGCAAGTTCCTGCGTTACCTGTTGTCGTCGAACCTGGCTGAAGTGCTGACGGTTTTTGTGGGCGTGGTGGGTGCCGGTGTCATTGGTCTGAAGGCCACCGCCACCGGCTCGGGTGGCGCGGTGGTGCTGCCGCTGCTGGCCACACAGATACTGTGGATCAACCTGATCACCGACACCGGCCCTGCCTTGGCAATGGGGGTAGACCCGATCGCCGAAGACGTCATGGCGCGCAAGCCCCGCCCGCGCAGTCAGCGCATCATCGATGGCCGCATGGGGCTGGGCGTGCTTGAGGGCGGCGTCGTGATGGCGGCACTGACCTTGCTGACGCTGGACCTGTTCCTGCCCGGCGGGCTGATCGAGCCGGTGGACAGCTGGCTGGGCACCGGCCCGCACAGCTTGGAACTGGCGCGCACCGCCGCCTTTACGGTGCTGGTGCTGACGCAGCTCTTCAACTGCTTCAACGCGCGCTCGGAATCTGCATCCGCTTTCCGGGCAGCGTTCTCGAACCGCTGGCTGTGGGCAGCGGTGTCGTTGTCCGCAGCACTGCAGGTGGCTGTCGTGCACCTGTCTTTCCTCAACCTCGCCTTTGGTACCGTGCCGCTCTCGGTGGGCCAGTGGTGCGTATGTGTGGCGATGGCCAGCGGGGTGCTTTGGTTCAGCGAAGGTCGAAAGCTGCTGCGACGACTATGGGCCCGGCGTGTGCCTGCACCGCCTGGGCAATAATTCCGTTTTCAGATCGATAGGAGATTAGGCGCGAAGCCGCAGACAGTGCTTTAGCACGGCAAGGCGAAGCAACGACATATCCTATTGATATGGAAATGGAATAAGAGCATGGAAGTCCTGCCTGCAGTGGCACGGCGTCATCTAGGCCGTCTCTGACTTTGCTCGTCGGTCTTGCCGCCTCGCGGCCGTCGTCGCTACGCTCATTGACGAGGCCGTAACCGCGTATTTCTCCGCAGGCGTGCGAGTGCTTGCGCGAATTACCACACTCCGATTGAGGTCGGCTTGCGGCCGATTGCAGCCGGAACTTCAGTTTTCAGCCAATCGGGGACCCTCATCAGGTTGCCGACTTGGCGCTGGCTCCCCGCAAACGCCAGGCAAGCGCGACGAACATCCTTTTACAATTTCACTTCGGCCCAAGCTTCTCGCGGGGGTCCTGCTCGTGTTGTCGGCTAGATTTGGGCGTCGCCTTATTTTTAGACAACAATGACGGCTGGGCGAACCGGATACCGTGGAAAGGAATGCAATCATGGCTCTCAAACCCCCCTTGATGGATCTACCCATCAAAACCGCTGACGGCGGCTTCTACGGCGGCTTCACCAAGCATGTGACGATCTCGGCCAAGCTACTGGTCGCAGCGCTCGTTCTTTGGGCCATGATCTTCCCAAAGCGGTCCAGCACCTTCTTGAGTGGCATCAACGAAACCATTCTGGCGTCGTTCGGCTTTTGGTACATCTATGCCACGGCCTTTTTCCTCATCCTGTGCCTGGCCCTGGCGATCTGGCCTGCCTCGGGCCGATTGAAGCTGGGCCTGACGGATGAGAAGCCAGAGTTCTCGAACTTTTCGTGGTTTTCGATGATGTTTGGCGCGGGCATCGGCATTGGCATGCTGACCTTCGCCACTGCCGAGCCGATGTACCACTTCGCCAAGAACCCAGCCACGATTCAGATGTTGACTGAGCCCAGCTCCTTGGGCAACGTGCGCGCCGCCTACATCTGGTCTTTCACGCATTGGGGCTTTGCCGCCTGGGCGGCCTACGCGATCGTCGGCCTGTCGCTGGGTTATTGCTCGTACCGCCGAGGCTTGCCACTGACGATCCGCTCCGGTCTCACGCCGCTGTTTGGCAAGTGGATGTCTGGGCTGCTGGGCCATGTGGTGGACGTGGTGGCCGTGGTGGCCACGGTGCTGGGCGTGTCGCAGACCTTGGGTTTCGGCGTGGAGCAGCTCATCTCGGGCCTATCGCGCATCGGCGTCGGAGATTGGCTTTACACCACGGCGGCCGACGGCACGCGCTCTTCGTCCACGGCCGGCATCATCGCTGCCCTGCTGGTGATCATGGGCGCGTCTACGCTGTCCGCGCTGTCGGGCGTCGGCAAGGGCATCAAGTGGCTCTCGAACATCAACATGGGTCTGAGCTTCTTCGTGCTGGCCTTCTTCATCATCTTCGGCTCCACGCTGTTTGGCCTGCAGGCCCTGCTCGTGGGCATGTGGGACTACCTGGTCTCGATCCCAGGCAATCTCTTCAACGTCTGGTCCAAGAACGGCACGCCGGTGGGTGACGCGCTGGCCGGCTGGCAGGGCGACTGGACCATTTTTTACTGGGCCTGGTGGATCGCTTTCGCGCCCTTTGTCGGTTTGTTTTTGGCCCGTATCTCGCGTGGTCGTACGGTGCGTGAATACGTGCTGGGCGCGGTGATTGTCCCGTCCATCATGTGCTTCGTCTGGTTTGCTTTGGTTGGCGGCACCGCCATTGACCTGGAACTGTCGGGCAAAGCGGCTGGTGCCATTGCAGGGGCGGGCCAGGAGTCGCAACTGTTCGCCATGCTGGGCGTGATGCTGAGTCCGGATCTGGCGTGGGCGATGTCGGTCGTGGTGGTGGTGCTGCTGCTGACCTACCTGGTGACCTCCGCCGACAGCGCGGTGCTGATCATCAACACCATCAACGCGGCCGGCGACGAGGGCCCCAAGGCGCGGGTGCACATCCTGTTCTGGGGCGCGGCGTTGGCGCTCGTGGTAGGCGGTCTCATCGTGGCCGGCGGCCTGGGCGCCATCAAGACGGCAATGGTCATCGGTGCCCTGCCGTTCAGTCTGGTGATGGTGCTGATGGGTATCGCTCTGATCAAGGGCATCGTTCACGACGGCCTGCGCGAGAAGCACGGAATAGCGACCACCACTGAATCAGAAAGTACCTCTGACTGATAGGATGCCTGCAGAAAATCCGTGACCGACAGCCCCGGCCATCGCGTGCCGGGGCTTTTTCAAGTTGGCGGTCAGCTGATGAACCCTTTGACCGCGGGGCGGCGGCGAGTGACTGCCTATCTGCCGGCCGCCAACGACAACTGCATTGTTGACCATCGGCAGAACCTGGCACTCGCACCCACCGCGACGGGCAGGACAGCCGCATCAAAGCGGCGATCTGCGCGTTGCTACGCCGGGTGGCGTGTTTCAAGTGCGCTGGGACGAGAACGCCAGTGCCGGCGCCTTGTGTCAATTGACGTTTTTTGGTGAATTTTTAAAAGTGGCCCAACTGTTTGAGCGCTGGGTGGGGAGTTGCCCGCAGGAGCACACCAGCCCGAATGCGCCCGAGGTGCGTGACGTGCTGGGCACATGGTTACTCTCCATTGACACTGACCCGGTCAAACGCTGGGACTATGCGGTTTTGGTGAGCAACTCCAACTACGAGATCAAGGCCATCGGTCAACTCTACCGCGACCGCGCCGATTACGAAAACGGCTTTGACGAACTGAAGAACCCGTGGGGCTGGGGTGGCTACACCACGCAAGACCTGGAGCGCTGCAATCTCCGCGTGCGCTACATCGTGGAAAAAATCATCTCAACCAAACAAAAGAATTACGTTCTGCCGACACTGATGTCGTCAAATTTATCGCAATCGCTCATCCCGGCGACCGGGCAACTGAGGAATTTAGGATCAACTTGTAATGCAAGTGCTAGAAGAAACGAGGGGCAAACGTGGGTTCTGAAGCCTCCTTTTCGAGCGCGCTAGTCCAAACGCGGCCATTTGTACAGTGAATCGGGGACAAGCCCACAGCCCAGACAGGCCACAACCAGATTGTCTTATCACGTCTTGCTGCTGCCGCCAAAGCGGCGTTCGCGCGTGCTGTACCAGGCTAGGGAGCGGTCGAGTTCGGCTGCGTTGAAGCTGGGCCACAAGGTGTCGGTGAAGAAAAGTTCGGTGTAGGCCAACTGCCACAGCATGAAGTTACTGATGCGCGACTCGCCGCCGGTGCGGATGAGCAGATCCGGGTCGGGCGCGTAGGCCAGGCCGAGGTGGGTGCTCAGGGTGGCTTCATTGAGCCCATTGACGGACTCACCGGGGTGCGCACTTTGCCACGATTTGATCGCCTCCAGCAGGTCCCAGCGGCCACCGTAGTTGGCAGCGATGGTGAGGGTGATGGTGCTGTTGTGCGCGGTTTTTTCTTGCGCTTCGATGATCAGGCTTTGAATGCGTTCACTGAAACCCGAGGTATCGCCCACGATTTTCAGGCACACGCCTTTGGCGCTCATGTCTTTGACTTCTCTTTGCAGGTAGAGCGTCATCAAGCCCATCAGGCTGGAGACTTCGTCTTGCGGGCGGCGCCAGTTTTCGGTGCTGAAGGCAAACAGGGTGAGGTAGCGCACGCCGCGGTTGGCGCAGGCTTGCACGATTTTGCGTACCTGGCGCGCGCCGTTGGCATGGCCCAGTGCGACGGGCAAACCGTGTTGTTTGGCCCAGCGCCGATTGCCATCCATGATGATGGCGATGTGCTCGGGTACCGGGCTGCTGGCTGACGTTGGATCGATGGACACTGAGCAGGGCCTTGTTGCTGAGGGTGGCGCGGTGGGCCGTTCCCGTGACAGATTCATGACTTTTTCTGAGTGAGTGTACTTGACGCTTTGTTTCAGTCTTTTGGCGTAAAGACGAGGGTCAAGGGGCTAATGACGCGGCCATCCACATCACGCGGCAGCACTTCGGTTTTTTCGATAGCGCGCAATACGGCATCATCCCAGGCCTTGAGCCCGCTGGGCTTGGTGAGCTTGCTGCTGATGATGGTGCCGTCTGGGGCGGTACGAACCTCCACTTCAGCGGCTGGGTTGCCGGCGATATCGTCGACGAAAGCGATATTGGGCTTGATGCGGGCGCGGATGCGTCCGGCATAGCTGCTGGACGAGCCGCTGGACTGCAGTTGCGTGCCGCGTGCGCTGGCGCCGCCGCTGGCCCCGGCTAGGCCGGTCATGCGTTCGATGTTGGCTTTGCGCTGGATTGCCAGTTTCTTCGCATCCTCCTGCGCTTGGCTTGCCTCTTTGCGCTGGGCCTCTTGGGCGGCTTTCTTCTTGTCTTCTGCGGCTTTTTTGTCGTTGTCGCGCTTGTCTTGCAGGCGCTGCTTTTCAAGCTGCACTTTTTTCTGTTTCAATTCTTCTTGTTTCAGTTGCTCCAGCCGCTGCTTCTCCAGGCGTTGTTTGTCCAACTCCTGCTGTTTTTTGAGATCAAGCGCCTTTTTTTGTCGCAATTTGTCGCGCTCCAGGGCGATGGCGGGGTCAGGCAGGTTGGGCCGGGCTTCTGGCGCCTGGACGGGGGGTGGCGGCTTGGGTGCAGGCGCGACCATGGGCGCTTTGGGTGTGATAGGTGCCACGACCGGCTCGGGTGGCGCCTCAACCAGCTTTGGCGCCGCTGCTTGCGGCACGGCCGACCACAACTCGGCCTCGGCACTGACGCTGATATCGTCGCTCTTCCAGTGCACGCCCCAAGTCAGGGCGGCCAGCAAAAATGCGTGCGCCAGCACGGCCAAGGCCAGTGAGCGCAGCAGGCCCGGCGTGGGCGGTGGCGCAAATTCAAGACGATCAGTGGCCGCGTGCACGCCTGACCCTCAGTTGACCAGTTGCACCGACAAGCCCACGCGCTGCGCGCCGGCACGTTGCAGGACGTCCATGACCTTGACGACCGACTCATACTTGATATTTTTGTCGGCGCTGATGACCACCGCAGAATTGGTAGCGCCGCTTTGTTCCTGTTTGACTGCGCTGGCGAGGCCCTTGAGCCCAAGCGCAGTGGACTTTTCTTTCACTTTCATGGTGATCGATTCATCTTTGTCGATGACGATTTGTATCACCTGGTCAGGCTGGCGGGCGGCTTTTCCGACGCTGGGCAGGTCGATCACGCTGGGGGTAATCAAAGGCGCCGTGACCATGAAGATGATCAGCAGCACCAGCATCACGTCAATGAAGGGCACCATGTTGATCTCGCTGATGGTGCGCCGACCGCGCCCACGACTGATGACTGAGGCCATGCTAGGGCTCCTTTCAGTGGCCGGAGGCCGACTGGGCGCTCACGTTGCGTTGCAGGATGTTGGAGAACTCTTCAATGAAGGTCTCCAGCCGGATCGCGATGCGGTCAATGTCGTGGGCAAAGCGGTTGTAGGCCACCACGGCGGGAATGGCCGCAAACAGGCCGATGGCGGTGGCGACCAGCGCCTCGGCAATGCCCGGCGCCACGGTGGCAAGCGTCACGGTTTGCATGGATGCCAGCCCGGTGAAGGCGTGCATGATGCCCCAGACGGTGCCAAACAAGCCGAGATAGGGTGACACGGAGCCGACCGAGGCCAAAAATGACAAATTGGCCTCCACCACGTCGAGCTCGCGCTGGTAGCTCGCGCGCATGGCGCGGCGGGCGCCGTCCATCAGCGTGCTGGCATCAAGGATATGGCGTTCGCGCAGTTTTTGGTATTCACGCATGCCACTGGCAAAAATGCGCTCCAGGGGGCCGGAGTCGCGGGCATTTTGCGCGGCGGCGGCAAACAAATCATTGAGGCTGGTGCCGGACCAGAACTCGCGCTCAAAGGTGTCGTTGAGCAGCTTGACGCGCTTGAGGGCAAACAGCTTGCGAAAGATTGCCGCCCAGCTGGCCATGGAGACCACCACCAGCAGCAACATCACCAGTTGTACAACAACACTGGCGTTGAGTACCAGGCGCAGGATCGACAAATCTTGGGTCATTTCAGGGGTTCCAGATAGGCTTTTAAGCGTGAGATGGCTTCATGCAGCTGCGGCATGGCGCTGGCCGTCGAAAAACGGACGAAATTGTGGGCGTCCGCCCGGCCGAAGTCGCGCCCGGGTGTGACCGCCACATGGGCGTGTTGCATGAGGTCAAAAGATAAGTCCCAACTGTCCTTGACGCCGCGGGCCCGGCAAGCAGCCGAGCAGTCGGCCCAGGCGTAAAACGCGCCATCGGGCATGACCGGCACGGTGAGCCCCAAGGCGTTGAGTGCGGGTATGAAGTAATCACGCCGGGCCTTGAACTCGGCGCGGCGTCGGTCGTACTCAAACAGGCTATCGTACTCAAAACAGGCCAGCGCGGCGTATTGGGAGATGGTGCTGGGGCAGATGAACAGGTTTTGCGCCAGGCGCTCAATCACCGGCACGAGCCGCTGCGGCACCACCATCCAGCCCAGGCGCCAGCCGGTCATGTTGAAGTATTTGCTGAAACTGTTGATGCTGATGATGTCGTCGTCAAGCGCCAGCGCCGTTTGCCCATACTGCGCATCAAAGCTCAGGCCGAGGTAGATTTCATCGACCAGCGTGATGCCGCCTTTTTGGTTCACCACCTGATGGATACGGCGCAACTCGTCGGGCGCAATCGACGTGCCTGTGGGGTTGGAGGGCGAAGCCAGCAACACGCCCCGGGTCTTGGGCCCCCAAGCCGCTTGCACCTTGTCGGCGCTGAGCTGAAAGCGCTCGGCCGCGGTGGTGGGGAGCAATACCGCGCTGCCGTCGGCGGCGGAGACAAAGTGCCGGTTGCACGGGTAGCTGGGGTCGGGCATGAGTATCTCGTCACCCGATTCGACCAGCGCCAGGCAGGCCAGCTGCAGGGCCGCCGAGGCCCCGGCAGTGATCACAATGCGGCTGGCCGGCACCTGGACCTTGAAGCGACTCAGGTACCAGTCGCTGATGCGTTCGCGCAGTGGCCCCATGCCGGTCGCCTGGGTGTAGTGCGTCAAGCCGTCGCGAATGGCCTGGCAAGCGGCGTCTTGCACCAGCGGTGGCGCGGTGAAGTCGGGCTCGCCGATGTTCAAAAAGATCATGGGCGTGGCGCTGTGCGCCACTTCAGTGGCCAACTTGGACGCCGCCTTGGCAACCTCCATCACATAAAAAGGCTCGATGCGCTGGGCGCGCTCGGAGATTTTCATGCGCGGGTTTTACCCCGGTCGGCGTTGACCTCCAAGGCCCGCAGGCTTGGCGCCAAGCCGTTGAGTACGGCGTTGACGTACTTGTGGCCGTCGGTGCCCCCAAATTCTTTGGCCAGTTCTACGCATTCGTTGAGCACGACTCGCCACGGCACGTCCAGACAGTGCTGCAACTCAAAAGCGCCAATCCACAGGATGCTGTGTTCGATCGGCGAAATTTCGGAGAATTTTCGGTCCAACAGCGGCAACAGCAGCGCATCCAACGCGGCGGCCTGCTCAGTACAACCATGCAGCAGCGTATCGAAATGCAGTGAGTCGGCTTTGGAAAACCCGGCCAAGTCGCGTGTGAAAGCGTCGATGTCGGCCACCGTGTTTTTACCGACCAGGCTTTGGTACAGCGCTTGCAAGGCAAATTCGCGGGCACGCGAACGGTCCGACTTGCTGCCGGCTTTGCGTGCGCCGGTACTGGTCAGGCCGGTGCGGGACTGGCGGGGTGGGCGGCTGCCGGCGGGTTGGGTGGGCTGCTCAGTCATCAGATGTCACTTAGTAGATTGGCCATTTCAACGGCAACGCGGGCGGCGTCGCGCCCTTTGTCGGTTTGGCGGGCCACGGCCTGTTCCAGATTCTCAGTCGTCAGGATGGCATTGGCGATGGGCAATTGGTAATCAAGTGCAACCCGGCTCACGCCGGCACCAGATTCATTGGCGACCAATTCGAAATGATAGGTTTCGCCGCGAATGATGCACCCGATGGCCACCAGCGCGTCGTATTCTAATTTTTCGGCCAGCGCCAACAAGGCCACCGGCACCTCCAGGGCGCCGGGAACTTGAACCAGGTCAATGTGTTTCTCCGACACGCCCAGCGCCAGCAGCTCGGCCTTGCAAGCCTGCGCCAGGGTGTTGGTAATGGCTTCGTTGAAACGCGCCTGAACAATGCCAATGCGCAATTTTTTGCCGTTCAAACGGCTGTCACTGGCGGCCAGTGCGCCTTGGTTTGCGTCAAGCATATGGTCCTTACTTTGCAATATAGCCAACAATTTCCAGACCGTAGCCGGTCATGCTGGGCATGCGGCGCGGGTTGCCCATGAGCTGCATTTTGTGCACGCCGAATTCGCGCAGAATCTGGGCACCAATGCCGTAGCTGCGCAAGTCCATGCGGCCGCGCTCGGGGCCATGGCTGGCGCGCGCCGTGCCGTCAAACTGGGCCAGCAATTGCTTGGGGCTCTCGCCGCAATTGAGCAGCACGACCACGCCGCTGCCCTCGGTGGCGATGCGGGCCAGTGCGGCGTCAAGGCTCCAGGAATGCATGGCGCGACCGACCTCCAGCGCGTCCAGCACGGACAGCGGCTCATGCACGCGCACCAGCACCGTGTCGCCTGCGGCCCATTGGCCTCTGACCAGTGCCAGATGCACGCCGTGTGCGGTTTTGTCTTTGAAGGCGTGAAGGGTGAACTCGCCAAAAGCGGTGTTGATCGGGCGGGTGCCCAATTTTTCGACCAGCGACTCGACCCGGCTGCGGTGCGCGATCAGGTCGGCGATGGTGCCAATCTTCAGGCCATGCTCGGCCGCAAACAGTTGCAGGTCGGGCAGGCGCGCCATGGTGCCGTCGTCTTTCATGATCTCGCAAATAACGGAGGCCGGGGTGCA
>NZ_JAAFHA010000094.1 GCF_010365055.1 Rhodoferax sp. | reverse complement strand
GTTGTATCCCCCCCCTCACCCCAACCCTCTCCACCCCCGCCGGGGCGGAAAGGGAGCTAACAGCCACATTTGGCCGTGTCTTTGAAGGTGGGAACAAGGTGCGCACGGGCACGTTGCCATCAAACTGCGTGCTCGGCTTCTGGATGGGTTGCAAGCAGCTTGGAGCGCATTGGCGTTGAGGCAGCACGTGATCTGATTGAGCTGATTCTGGGCAGCACATCGAGAAATCCAGGATGGGCCCAATGCTGTATAGATCACTCCCGATCTCCGTTCGGGCTGAGCCAGTCGAAGCCTGCCAGCCCTTCGACAGGCTCAGGGCGAACGGACTCAAGTGAACGGCACTGAGGCGAGGCGAGCTGATGGGAGGCCGAATTTGGCTGCAGCGACTGGTCGCCGAATTGCCTTCACTTTGAGGCCAGCGCGCAGTCAAGCGCGAAGTTCCCACCTTAAAACACGCGGCCACATGAAGCCCCCCTCTTTCGCCCGGCGGGGCGAGAGAGGGGTTGGGGGAGTGAGTGGAGGAAAAATGGCAAGAAACATGTCCTTCCCCATCGACCACAGCGCCGTCAAAGAACCCATGTACTCCGGCAAGCAAGGGATCAACCAGGGGCAAAGCCGCCGAGTCCGGAGCAAAGCAGTGAATCATCGCGCTCATCCCTGCGCTCCCGGCTCGGCGGTCGGTCCATCGTCAAGCGCAACCCACTGACCCAAGGCACTGCGCACCTGCTCGGCATCCGAGAACGGCAGGCGTCGACCCGCCACCTCCTGATAATCCTCATGGCCCTTGCCGGCAATCAGCAGCACATCTTCGGGCGCCGCCTGCGCGAAGGCTTGCGCTATCGCCAGCGCCCGGTCCGGCTCAACGCTCAAAGCCGGGTGGCCGGCGAGACCGAGCAAAATCTGGCTGATGATGGCGTCGGGCTTTTCGCTGCGCGGGTTGTCGCTGGTCACCACCACGCAGTCGGCATGGCGGGCCGCAATGGCACCCATCAGGGGCCGCTTGGCCGTATCGCGGTCACCGCCACAGCCAAAAACACACCACAGCTTGCCGCCACGCTGGTCCGCCAAGGGGCGCAGGGCCAGCAGTGCCTTGGCCAGCGCGTCGGGCGTGTGGGCATAGTCCACAGCGGCCAGGGGCTGGCCCGGGGCTCCCCAACATTCCATGCGTCCGGGCACCGGGCTCAAGTCAGCGCAGGCCGCAACCGCTGCCGCCAGCGGCACGTTCATGCAGCGCATGGCAGCGATCACGCCGAGCAGGTTGGTGATGTTGTAGCTCCCGATCAGCCGGGTCTGCAGCACATGGCGTTCGCCCACCGCGCCGACCCCGTTGGCACCAATAGGCTCGCGCTCCAGCAGCGCAAAGCGCAAACCTTGTGTGCCATGGACGATGTCGCAGGCCTGCAAGCGGGCGGTTGTGAGGCACGACACTGTCCAGACATCTAGCGCTTGTCCGCGCAGCGCGGTGGCCAGTTCAGCGCCTTGTTCGTCATCAATGTTGATGACGGCAGACTGCAAGCCCGGCCACTGGAACAGGCTGGCCTTGGCCTGCCAGTAATCCGCCATGGCACCGTGGTAATCCAGGTGGTCCTGCGTGAAATTGGTGAAGATCGCGGTGCGAATGCGGGTGCCGTTCAGGCGCTTCTCTTCCAGGCCAATGGAGGACGCCTCCAGCGCACAAGCCTGCAGGCCCCGCTCCACAAAACGGCGCAAGGCTTGCTGCAGTTGCACCGGGTCCGGCGTGGTCAGGCCGGTCGCCACCATGGCGGCCAG
Organism: Rhodoferax sp.; assembly: GCF_010365055.1. Classification (GTDB taxonomy): domain Bacteria; phylum Pseudomonadota; class Gammaproteobacteria; order Burkholderiales; family Burkholderiaceae_C; genus Rhodoferax. The sequence goes on along the minus strand of NZ_JAAFHA010000094.1, from coordinate 13,235 downwards.
GGGATCGGCGGCGAGTGGGGCGCCGGGCAGCGGTGGTGTTCCTATGCCGAAAGTGCCCACCAGCCCGCATGGAATGGGCTCTACCAGCTTTAAATTCGATAGCGCTTGCGTCAGCCACCAAGCGGTCGAGGTCTTGCCGTTGGTGCCGGTCACTGCCAGCACATCGAGCTGCTCGGAGGGCTGGTTGAAATAGGCGGCGGCAATCGGGCCGCTGGCCGCTTTGAGGCCGGGGTAAGCAGCGACCTGGTCGCTGCTGAAGGCATACGCCTCGGCGCCCAAGCGCTCGACCAGACAGGCACGCGCACCGCTGGCCAGGGCGCTCGCCACAAACTGGCGCGCGTCAAGCGCAGCGCCTGGCCAGGCGATGAAGCCGTCGCCTGGCTGCAATTTGCGGCTGTCGGTTTGCAGCGTGCCGGTAACGCGGCTGCGCAACCAGTGGGCGGCTTCAGAAGGCGTGCGCAACTCAAGCATCAGAGACTCTCCTCTTCCGCCTGCGCCACGATCTGGGGTATGACCGCCATGTCTGGCTGGGCACCCATCATGCGCAGGGTCTGCTGCGCCACTTCGCTGAAGACCGGCGCGGCCACCGCGCCACCAAAATACTGTCCGCCGCCGGGCTCATCGATCATCACGCCAATGATGATGCGGGGCTTCTCGATCGGCGCCATGCCCACAAACCAGCCCCGGTACTTGCGATTGCCCGCGCTGCCGTAGCCCTTGCCGATCTGTTTGTAGGCGGTGCCCGATTTCCCCCCTACCGAGTAGCCCATGGTTTGCGCTTTCTGCCCCGTGCCACCCGGACCCGCCGCCAGTTGCAGCATCTTGCGAACCTGGCCAGCGGTACGCACCGAAAACACCCTGACCCCCACGGCCGGCTCGCTGCTCTTGAGCATCGTGACCGGGATCAGCTGGCCGTCATTTGAAAAAATGGTGTAGGAGCGGGCCATCTGGAACAGCGAGGCCGACAAGCCGTAGCCATAGGACATGGTGGCCTGCTCGATCGGCCGCCAGGTCTTGTAGGGGCGCAACCGCCCCGACACCGCGCCCGGAAAACGGATCTGCGGCTTCTGCCCAAAGCCGGCCTCTGAAAATAGTTCCCACATTTCGCGCGGTTGCATCTGCATGGCAATCTTGGTGGTGCCAATGTTGCTGGATTTTTGAATCACACCCTCTACCGTCAACACACCATTGGGATGCGAGTCGGAGATCGTCGAGCCCGTGATGCTGAGCTTGCCCGTGCCCGTGTCAATCAGGGTCTGCGGTGTGACGCGACCAGTCTCCAGGGCCAGTCCGATCGTGAACGGCTTCATCACTGAACCGGGCTCAAATGTGTCCGTCAGCGCCCGGTTGCGCAACTGAGCGCCACTCAGGTTCTGCCGTTTGGCGGGCGAATAGCTCGGAAAATTGGCCAGCGCCAGCACTTCACCGGTTACCACATCGAGCACCACCACACTGCCAGCCTTGGCTTTGCGCAGCAACACGGCATCGCGCAGCTTCTGGTAGGCAACGAACTGAATCTTGCTGTCAATACTGAGCTGCAGATCGCGGCCATCCACCGGCTCAATCTGCTCGCCGACCGCCTCCACCACGCGGCCCATTCGGTCTTTGATGACACGGCGCGACCCGGCATGACCGGCCAGCTCTTTGTTGAAAGCCAACTCGATGCCCTCCTGGCCCTTGTCTTCCACGTTGGTGAAGCCCACCACGTGCGCGCTGGCCTCGCCTTCGGGGTATTGGCGCTTGTATTCCTTGCGTTGGTAAACGCCCTTGAGACCCAGCGCCGCGATCTGCTTGGCCACGTCATCGTCCACTTGGCGTTTGAGCCAGACAAAGGTCTTGTCTTCATCCGCCAATCGCTTGTTGAGGTCGGCCAGGGGCATCTCCAGCAGTTTGGCCAACTGGCGCAAGCGGGCCGGGTCGCGATCCACATCTTCGGGAATAGCCCAGATGCTGGGGGCCGGAATGCTGGACGCCAGGATCAGGCCGTTGCGATCCAGAATGCGGCCCCGGTTGGCCGGCAGCGCGAGCGTGCGGCCAAAGCGCACCTGGCCCTGTTTCTGAAAAAAATCATTGGCCACCACCTGAATGTAGGCAGCGCGTGCAATCAGGCCGACCGAACCCAGCGCGATGGCCGCCACAATGAACTTGCTGCGCCAGAGCGGCGTGCGGCTCGCCAGCAAGGGGCTCGAGGTATAGGCGATGCTGCGGCTCATGGGATGCGGGCGCCAGTGGCCGAGCCAGCATGGCTCGAGGCGGGGTCAGCCGGCGTCAAACCGGCAGCCGGGACGACGCTGCCATAGGTGACGTAGTGGGTGATGGCGGGCGTGGTCGTGCGCATCTGCAATTTGGCCATGGCCAGACGCTCCACGCGCGCGGGCGTGGCCTGCGCCCGTCTTTCCACCTGCAAGCGCTCGTTGTCGGCTTCCAGACGGCGCGCTTCGGAGTTAGCCTGATCCAGCGCAGAAAACAAGCGGCGTGACTCGTACTGCACATTGACCAGGTACAAGGCACTGGCGAGCACGGCCAACAGCAGGACGAGATTGATCCTGATCATTGAGCCGTCCTCTGCGCCACACGCATGATGGCGCTGCGCGCACGCGGGTTGGCACTCACCTCGGCGGCACTGGGCTTGAGGCGCGCGACCGCCTTGAGCAGCATCACCTTGGGCTGCGCAAAAGGCGCACGCCGGTCATAGACCTCGCGCGAATGCTGGGCGATGAACTGTTTGACGATGCGGTCTTCGAGTGAATGAAAACTGATGACAACCAAGCGTCCACCCGGCCGCAACACCTGCAGGCTGGCGGCTAACGCCTGCTGCAACTCTTCAAGCTCGGCGTTGATAAAAATCCGAAAAGCCTGAAAGGTGCGCGTGGCGGGGTTCTGGCCCGGCTCGCGGGTTTTGACCGTGTCAGCCACGAGTTGGGCCAGCTCGGTGGTGGTTGAAATTGGGCCGCGCTCCTGTCGGCGAGCAACAATCGCCTTTGCAATGGGCCCAGCAAACCGTTCTTCACCATAGTCACGTATCACCTCCGCTATTTTGTCGGTCTCGGCATTGGTCAGCCACTGCGCCACACTGATGCCGCGTGTCGTGTCCATGCGCATGTCCAGCGGCCCCTCGAACCGGAAACTGAAACCCCGCGCCGCGTTGTCAATTTGGGGCGAACTGATGCCCAGGTCGAGCAGCACGCCGGCCACGCTCCCTGGGGGCAACTCATCGAGATGACTGAATCCCTGGTGCCGAATGGAAAAACGTGGATCACGGATGCTGGCGGCCTCGGCCAGCGCCTCGGTATCCTTGTCAAAGGCGATCAGCCGGTCTGCCGGCCTCAACCGGGAGAGAATGAGGCGGCTGTGGCCGCCGCGGCCAAAAGTGGCGTCCACATAGACCTGCGCACCCTCGTCAGACCCATCGGGCGGGGCGTCCGGGTTGTCAAACAGAGCGTCCACCGCTTCGTTCAACAACACGGTGGTGTGTATCAAGGATGTTTCCACCGTGCGCCGTCAGAAAGAAAAGTCTTTGAAAACGTCAGGCATGTCGCCTTGCATCGCCTTGGCCTCTTGCGCGTCATAGGTCACCTGGTCCCACAACTCGAAGTAACTGCCCATTCCCAGCAAAACAGCGTCCTTGGCAATGCCAGCGGCGCCGCGCAGTTCAGGCGACACCAGCACACGACCAGTGCCGTCGAGTTCAACATCCATGGCGTTGCCCAGGAAGATCCGCTTCCACCACTGCGCATCCATTGGCAGCGCGGCAATGCGTTCACGAAACTTTTCCCACTCGGGACGCGGGAAAATCATCAGACAACCGTGCGGATGCTTGGTGATGGTGAGTTGGCCCGAGGCGGTGGCGCTGAGGACGTCACGATGCCGGGTCGGCACCGATAGCCGACCTTTGGCATCCAGACTTAAAGACGAAGCCCCTTGAAACACGACAGCACACTCTCTTTTGATGATTTGGCAAAGAAATGAAAGCGCAAAGGCACTTTTCACCACTTATTTGCACATTTTTGCACTGTATCAGCAAAAGTAACTCGCACCAACCGGTTTTGAAATAAATATTTCCAATGAAATCAAGGGCTTAGAGACGTATCTGGATGCAAATGAAGATCAAAAAACGTTCTAGATTAAGGACTTAGGGCGTGTAATCAATGTGATGCCTGAAGACCGGCTTGATGCCACCTAAATCAGTTCAGGACAGAACCAATGAATATGTCCCGCAAACACTTACAAAATGTAACGCGAAAGGTCTTCATCCTGGCTCAACTCACCGAGTCGGGCCTGCACATAAGCCGCATCGATGTGAATCGTTTGACCGCCCAGGTTGGCAGCGTCATAGCTCACCTCATCGAGCAAGCGCTCCATGACGGTCGACAGACGCCGGGCACCAATGTTTTCGGTGCGCTCATTGACATCGAACGCAATATGCGCCAAGCGCGTGATGCCCTCGTCAAGAAACTCGATGTGCACATCTTCCGTAGCCAGCAGGGCCTGGTACTGTTTGACCAAGGAGGCCGTGGTTTGGGTCAGGATGGCTACAAAGTCCTGCACCGACAACGACTGCAGTTCTACCCGGATCGGGAAACGCCCCTGCAACTCTGGGATCAAGTCACTGGGCTTGCTCAGGTGAAACGCCCCCGAGGCGATGAACAGGATGTGATCGGTCTTGACCATGCCGTATTTGGTCGACACCGTCGTGCCTTCAACCAGCGGCAGCAGGTCGCGCTGGACGCCCTGTCGCGAGACCTCGGCGCCGCTGCCTTCAGCGCGCGAGGTGACCTTGTCAATCTCGTCGATGAACACAATGCCGTTCTGCTCCAGCATCTGCAGCGCCTGCGTCCTGATCTCTTCTTCGTTGACCAGTTTGGCCGCCTCCTCATCGACCAGCAGCTTCAAGGCCTCGGGAATTTTGAGCTTGCGCGTCTGGCGCTTTTGCTGCCCCATCTGGCCAAACATGCCGCGCAACTGCTCCGTCATTTCCTCCATGCCGGGCGGGCCCATGATCTCCAGCTGCTGCGCCGACTGCGCGAGGTCAATTTCAATTTCCCGATCCGCCAGCTGGCCCTCGCGCAGTTTCTTGCGAAATGTCTGGCGCGCGGCACTCTCGGGTTCCATGTTCTGCATCACACCAAAATCGCCGCGCGGGGGTGGAATCAAGACATCCAATACCCGATCTTCGGCCGCGTCCTCGGCGCGGGTGCGCACTTTTTTCATCTCGGCGACGCGCGTTTGTTTGACGGCAATATCGGCCAGATCGCGGATGATGGCGTCGACATCCTTACCGACGTAGCCGACCTCGGTGAACTTGGTCGCCTCGACCTTGATGAAGGGCGCATCGGCGAGCCGCGCCAGGCGTCGCGCGATTTCGGTTTTGCCGACCCCCGTGGGGCCGATCATCAAAATATTCTTGGGTGTGATTTCTGCGCGCAGGCCGGGCTCGACCTGCTGGCGCCGCCACCGATTGCGCAGTGCAATGGCCACCGCCCGCTTGGCCTGTTGCTGGCCAACAATGTGTTTATCTAGTTCACTGACAATTTCTTGAGGTGTCATGGCTTGTCGCTACGGACTTTCGCCCAAAGTCTCAATGGTGTGGCTCATGTTGGTATAGATGCAGATCTCAGCGGCGATTTCCAGGGACTTCTTGACGATTTCCGGCGCCGACATCTCGGTATGGTTTAGCAAGGCCATGGCCGCCGCTTGGGCGTAAGCACCGCCGGAGCCAATCGTAACAATGCCGTTCTCGGGCTCCAGCACATCACCGTTGCCAGTGATGATAAGCGAGGCCTCGCTATCGGCCACAGCCAGCATCGCCTCCAGACGGCGCAAGACCCGATCGGTGCGCCAGTCTTTGGTGAGCTCAATGGCGGCTCGCACCAGATGGCCCTGATGCTTCTCCAACTTGGCTTCAAAGCGTTCAAACAGCGTGAAAGCGTCTGCGGTGGCGCCGGCAAAGCCGGCCAGCACCTTGCCGTGGTACAGCTTGCGCACCTTGCGGGCCGTGCCTTTGACCACAATGTTGCCCAAGGTGACCTGGCCGTCGCCGCCAATGGCCACCGCGTAGCCCTCGGGCGTCTTGCGGCGTACGCTGATGATGGTGGTTCCGTGAAATTGGTCCATGCTCAATGTCGAAAAAGTCAATGGGTGCGCAACAGAACCCGCGCGTGCTCGTTAATCCCAATGACGTTGAAAAATGCGGCCACTTGACGTGGCACGTCGCGAAACTGAACCGAGCAACCCTGAGATTCGTGCAGCGCCACCCAGTTCAGGATGCTGCCTGCGGCCGAAAAGTCGACCCGAATCAGTCGGGAACAGGAAATAACCAGGTGCTTGGCGTCAAGCAAACCGGCCTGCAGCTTGTCCAGCGCCTCGGCCGCGTCTCCCAGCACCTCACCGCTCAACTCCACCACCGTCGCCGCCGACAACTGGTCGAGTCCCATGGGCTCTGTCGCCGACTGACTCACGGCGAAAGAGGGGCCCACGGCGGGCGCGCCGGTCAAGCCAGAAGTCGTGTCCATTGGCAGCATTGAATTCAAACGTTCATGGACATACTCACACCGGGCGTCCTCCCAGGGTGGTGGCGAGACTTCGTAGGTGACACAAAAATCAAGCGCCGTTAACTCGAACTCATCCTGCAGACGCAAGATGCGCAGGGCGTCCAAGCGCAGGCGCCACCACACCATGTCCACCGCCTGATCGCCCGACGGCGTGCTGCATTTCAAAATATGGTTCAGCACATCGGACCCATCAAACTGTAATTTGACAGGCTGCGCGCACCACTGTGCAAACAACTGGGCCAAGCTACTGGCGGCCTCAGGTGTCATGCGCTGGAACTGACCCCAGCGCAAATGCCAAAGCTGGCCGGGCGCAGTGGCCAAACTGGCGCGCAAGGCCTGCAAGTCCGGCAGATCAATCTCGACCGGACACTCCCAGACCAACTGACTGCCAGACGCCAACGCACTGCCCTGTGAAAGCGCCGCTGGACGCGTGTTGTGCCCCAATAACTCCGGCGTTGAAAACCAGGCTGGCGCCGAGCGCCCGAACCGCTGCGCGTACTCAATGGCGACGCGATCAAAACTGGCCTGTTGCCCGGTGCAGCGATACAGGTCAAACAAGGCCGCTGCCCAGGCGTCGGCGGCAACTGGATCAACCTGCTCGGCCTGCAACGCGGTCAGCAAGGTTGCTTCGGCCCCTGCGTCATCGCCATTGGCGAATCGGATGGCCGCCTCCTCCAGATCGGGATCGGCCAGACGGTCCCCCAACTCTACGGAAAACAACTTCGAAGTTGAAAATTCGCTCAGGCCGGCATCAAGCGACCTGCCACCGGAACTCTTGGATGACAGCATCTGCCGCGGCGCACCGGTGGGTGCAGGCTCCTGCGACGCGGCCAAACCCATTTGTGTCGGCTCGTACTCAGCCCCGGCTTCCGAGTCACCCGTCGGTTTCAACTGCGACGCCAGCGTGGAAACAAATGTGTCTTCCGCTCTTCGCTGGGCACCTTCCGGTGGCGCATACTCCCCTGCCCTCAGGGACGCTCGGGGGAAAATGGGCGACTTGTCCGCCTGAACCAATGCCTCGTCCTGCTTGCCCTTCCACCACTGCTTGGACATCTGGGCTTCAATTTCATCAATTTTCTTCAGCGTCGTGGCACGCTCATCCAGGTTGGAAATCGAACTGGTCTGGAAAAAGGAAGGACGGCCGGCGAGCTCCGGGCTCAACACTGGCCCATTGCGACGAATCTTGCGCAGATGGTCAAATTCGCGCCGACGCACGAAATCATTTTGTCGCTTGCGCTCAATCATCTCCTTGAGTGCCGCTTTGCCATACTCATTTTCCTGCTGGGTGTCGGGCTCCGGCTTGTCCAAATCAGACCAATCCTTGGTCGGATTGCGAACAAACCGGGCCATCTTGGACAGCAAACCGGTGCTGGTGTCTTTGGTAGCCATGACAGGATCAAGCTGGGGCAGAGGTCACAGAGACGTCGCCCGTCAATCCCCAAACATCTTCTGCTTGAGCTCCCGGCGCTGCTGGGCCTCCAGCGACAGGTTGGCGGTCGGACGGGCCAGCAGGCGGCCGACCCCGATGGCTTCCCCGGTCTCATCACAGTAGCCATAGTCGCCCGAGTCAATGCGCGCGAGCGATTGCTCAATTTTCTTCAGCAGCTTGCGCTCACGGTCGCGCGTGCGCAACTCCAGGGCGTGTTCTTCTTCAATGGTGGCCCGATCGGCCGGGTCAGGCACCACCACTGTGTCGGCCCGCAGATGTTCAGTGGTCTGGCCGGCATTGCTCAGAATGTCCTGCTTGAGCGTGTTGAGCACACGACGAAAGAACGCCAACTGGGTCTCGTTCATGTATTCATCGTCAGGCATCGCGATCAGCTCGGCCTCTGTCAGCTGGTCAACTGGCTTCAGTTTCCAGTTGTTGACCAAAGCCGGGTCCTTTTTGACAGCAGAGGCGACAGGCGGGACGATGTATGGCTTGTCGACGGTTTGGGTGAAGCTGGCTTTGGCCGCGGTGGAAGCCACCGACTGCGCCATCGACGGCACCGTCAACTGCGCCAGCCGTGAGGACGGACGGCCCGCTCTGACGGGGACTGATGGCGCGGCAGGGGCTACAGGCGCCACCGCAGTTTTGACCGGAGCCACAGCCGGGGCCACGGAGATTTTGGGTGCTGCCACCTCAGGTTTGGCGGCTTTCGCGAGCGTCGTTTTCACTGAATCCTTTGCTTTCATAATGGCTGTCGGTTTGACAACTCTGACTGGGGAGGCCTTGACTACTTTGGTCACCTTGACCGCGGCTTTTGCCGCCGGCTTGGGCTCTTTCCCCACTATTTTCGTTGGCACAGACGGTTTGACCGGTGCCGCCTTGCTCACCGACGGTTTGGCTGCGGCATGTGGTGCTGATTTGGCAGCGGGCGCGGGCTTGACCGTCGACTTGGCCTTGGGCTGCGCCACCGGTTGAGCGACCGCTTTGATGCTCGGCTTGCCCTTGACAACTTCATGGGTCGCTTTAGGCGTCTCCTTGGCTTTCACGGTTTTGGCTTTCACGTCTTGTCTCCTCGCTGATTTATTCTGCTTATTGACATCGCTGATGGATGGTTGCCTGGCGTTGACAGCGGAGTCTGAAACTTTTTGGCTTATCGCCTCCGCGCCAGCTTTTGACGACTGGCTCTGCGCAACTTCATTGGCGCGCGAGTTTACAGGTTTACGCGTTGGAAATCCCATCAATTGAAAAAACGAGGAAAACATTGGTTAACCGCTTTATCGTACAAAATTGAGTCAAACTAAAGACTGTTCCATGCCTTGCAGAAAAATGTCTTGCGGCAAGTCAATGCCGATAAACACCATTTTGCTGACACGCGGCTCCCCTTCAGCCCAGGCCGGGCCCAAGTCACTGCCCATCAGCTGGTGCACGCCCTGAAAAATCACCTTGCGATCCGTACCCTTCATGAGCAGGACGCCTTTGTAGCGCAACATGCGCGGGCCGTAAATATTGACGATGGCGCCGAGAAAATCTTCCAGTTTGGCGGGATCAAAAGCGCGCTCTGATTTGAAAACAAAACTCTTGACGTCGTCATCGTGGCGATGGTGATGTCCGCCGCCTGAAGTGTGAGAGGGATGGTCGCAGGACTCGCCTGGCGCATGATCATGGTGATCGTGCCCTTCGTGGTCGTGCTCCCCATCTTTGAGGAAATCCGGGTCAATGTCGAGTTTGGTGTTGAGGTTGAATCCGCGCAGGTCAAACACCTCGCTCAGGGCCACTTCACCAAAATGAACCGCCTTCTGCGGTGCCCGCGGATTCATATGCTTCAAGCGGTGCATCAAAGCGTCCACCTCATCAGCGGCCACCAGATCGGTCTTGCTGATAAAAATCTGGTCGGCAAATCCGACCTGACGACGTGCTTCCTGGCGTTCGTCGAGTTGCGTCATGGCATGCTTGGCATCGACCAGCGTCAAAATCGAGTCGAGCAGGTAGCTCTCGGCAATTTCGTCGTCCATGAAAAAAGTTTGCGCCACCGGACCGGGGTCGGCCAAGCCGGTAGTCTCGATCACCACGCGGTCAAAATCGAGCAAGCCCTGGCGCTTCTTGGCGGCCAGCAACTGCAGGGCCTCGCGCAAGTCTTCACGAATGGTGCAGCAGATGCAGCCATTGTTCATCTGGATGATCTGCTCCTTGGATTCGGTCACCAGAATCTCGTTGTCGATGTTTTCTTCGCCAAACTCGTTTTCGATGACCGCAATCTTCTGGCCGTGCGCCTCTTCCAGCACGCGTTTGAGCAGCGTGGTCTTACCCGAGCCAAGGAAGCCCGTCAGGATGGTTGCAGGGATAAGACTCATGGCTTTTCTCAAGGAATTGGGGACGTCAGCAGGGGGGGAGTGTAGCGGCCTATTGCCAGCGGCTTGCGGCCCAGGACTTATTTGCGCATCACCACCAGGCCCTTGAGGTATTCCCCTTCGGGGAAATTGATCGTCATCGGGTGATCAGGCGCCCCACCCATGTGCTCAACGATGTAACCGTCAACCTGGGCGTCGATGCCGGCGGAGGCCACAATCTTATGGAACAGGTCGGCGCTGATGCCGCCCGAGCAGGAGTAAGTGAACAGCACGCCACCCGGCGCCAGCAGTTTGAACGCGAGCCGGTTGATGTCCTTGTAGGCCCGCGCGGCGCGCTCCGCGTGCGCCACCGTCGGCGCAAACTTGGGCGGATCGAGCACGATCGCATCAAAAGTCTTGCCCTCGGCGCCAAACTGGCGCATCGAGGCATTCACGTCGGCATCGAGAAAAGTCGCGCGATCCGGCGCCAAGCCATTCAGGGCCAAGTTAGCGGCGGCTTGCACCAAAGCCGGGCCGGAGGAGTCGATCGAGGTGACGTGCGTTGCGCCACCAGTCAGAGCCGCCACCGTGAAGCCGCCGGTGTAGCAATAGCAGTTGAGGACGCGGTCGAACTTCAGGCGCGCGCAATAGTGCGCAAACTTGGCGCGGCTATCGCGCTGGTCCAGATAAAAGCCGGTTTTGTGGCCCGTGGCAATGTTGACACCGAGTTGCCAGCCGTGCTCGCGCAACACCAACTCCACCGGGCCGTTTCCGCGCAGCCAGCCGTTCACCTCGGGCAAAGCTTCGCGTACGCGGCCACTGGCGTCGGAGCGTTCATACAGTTTGGACAGACCAGTGGCGGCCAGCAAGGCATCGGCAAGCACGTCTTTCCAGCGCTCAGCGCCACTGGAGAGAAACTGCGCCACCAGGGTGTCGCCATAGCGATCCACGATCAGTCCCGGCAAACCGTCCGACTCGCCGTGGACCAGCCGCATGCTGTCACTATTTATATCAAATCGGGCTCTAGCCCTTATGGCACTTGCACAAGCAGCTATTAAAAATGCGTCATCGATGCGCTGGGCTTCGACGAAACTCCAGACCCGAGCCCGGATTTTAGACGCCGGGCTGAAGGCCGCCCAGGCGAGGAATTGGCCCTCGTGCGACTGCACCCGCACGGTTTCACCCGCGTCGGCCCCGCCCTGGGCAATGGCCGACTCAAAAATCCAGGGATGGCGGCGCAACAGCGAACGCTCTTTGCCCGCTTTCAAGGTAATGGTTTTCATGCGCCCATTGTCAGGCCTGGAAAAGCGGCCTCAGCACCGGTCGCTTATAAATTGTTCGCGCCCGACCGCGTGGGCGCGCCGCGTCAGAACGTGACGGTCATCGCGGGCACGTCGACCCGGATCAGGGGCCGGGCCAGCGCGCCATGCACCGCCTGCACATAGTCAGCAGCCCATTTTTCATCCTCGAACATGTCCGCCCCTGCCGCCTCGGTCACCCGCAGCACCTTGTCGGCGGTCAGTACCTTGCCGCTGGCGCGCAGCGGCTCGCAGTCGAGCGCAGTGAACTGGGCGTCGAGCCAGTTGCGTGCCACATCGGGTGCCATCGGGGTCTCGCCGACGTTGAACTGAAGCTGAACCCCTTTGTCCAACAAAACCGTGACTTGATTGCGCATGGATGACCTTTCTGTTGATGATCGCAAGTGTGCCCTACTTTGGCCTTGTCGCCTTGATTTTGGCGCGCGGGTGGGCGGCATCGTACGCCTTGGCCAAGTGCTGAAAGTCGAGCCGGGTGTAGATCTGCGTCGTGGTGATGCTGACGTGGCCCAGCAACTCCTGCACGGCGCGCAAGTCGCTGCTGGACTGCAACAAGTGGCTGGCAAACGAGTGGCGCAGCATGTGCGGATGCACCGGCGTGCTCAAACCCGCTTGCTGGCTGCGTTGACGCAGGCGCTGCCAGATCGACTGGGCGCTCAAGCGGGTGCCATTGCGCCCTATAAACAGCGCAGCCTGAACGCGGCCATCGAGCCCCGGTTGCCCCGTCTCGGTCGGCTTCAACGCCTGATCGCGCAGCGCCAGCCAGTTCGTCAGGGCCAGCACCGCTTTGGCGCCCACCGGCACGCTGCGGCGCTTGCTGCCCTTGCCCAGCACATGGGCCTCTGCCCCCTGCAAGTCGATCCAGCCGCGTGCGCTGTTGCTGGCCACGGCATCCAGCCCGGTCAGCTCGCCCACCCGCAGACCCGCGCCATAGAGCAGTTCAACAATGGCCGCGTCGCGCGCTTCCAGCCACGGGTCGCTGCTGCTGTTGGCATAACTGGCCAGTTGCACCGCGTCGTCCACACTCAGGGCCTTGGGTAGCGGCTTGCCCGCCTTGGGCGCGCGCACGTCCTGCACCGGGTTGCTGCTGACCAAGCCTTCGCGCCCGAGCCAGACGTAAAAGCCGCGCCAGCCCGACAGAATCAAGGCAATGCCACGGCCGCTGCGCCCACCGGCATTCATCTGCGCCACCCAGCGGCGGATGTGGCTGTTTTGCACCTGAAGCAGTTCGACACCTGCCTGCGCGGCATGCTGGGACAACTTCTGCAAATCGAGCGCGTAGAGCTCGACGGTGCGCTGCGCCAGGCGCTTTTCAACCCGCACGTGTTCGAGGTAGCGCTCAATCAAATCCGTCCCTGCGCCGCTCGTTTGGTGTTGTGCGAGAACCTTAGTCATGGCGTGCCTTTCGCTGCTGTGCGTGACGGCGCATGAATCTTCCGCTCTGATGTTTGGGATATTTCTTGGCCGTCGCGGTCAATGCGGATTGATCGAATCACGTGGCTATGAGCAGCATTTTTATTTTTTAGGCGTTGTATCCCCCCCCTCTCCCCCAACCCCTCTCCACCCCCGCCGGGGCGGAAAGGGGAGCTAACAGCCACATTTGGCCGCGTCT
>NZ_JAAFHA010000009.1 GCF_010365055.1 Rhodoferax sp. | reverse complement strand
CCTGCAAGGTGGTGCGGATGTCATTGAACTGGATTTCCTGCGCGTGCAGGCTGCGTCCGCTGGTCTGGATGTGGTATTTGAGCTTCTGGCTGCGTTCGTTGGCGCCGTATCTTTCCTTCATGGCGACGGCCCAAATGCGCCGTGCCACGCGGCCCATCACGGTGTATTCGGGGTCCATGCCGTTGCTGAAGAAGAAGCTCAGATTGGGTGCAAAGTCGTCGATGTGCATGCCGCGCGCCAGGTAGGCCTCGACAAAGGTGAAGCCATTGGACAAGGTGAATGCCAGTTGGGAGATCGGATTGGCGCCGGCTTCGGCAATGTGGTAGCCGCTGATCGACACGCTGTAGAAATTGCGCACGCGGTTGTGCACAAAATATTCGGCAATGTCGCCCATGACCTTCAGGCTAAATTCGGTGCTGAAGATGCAGGTGTTCTGGCCCTGGTCTTCTTTCAGGATGTCGGCCCGCGCACGTTCTCCTGCACCCATTCCTTGATCTTGGCCGTTTCGGTGTCGGTGGGCTCGCGGCCATTGTCCGCCTTGAATTTGTCGATGTTCTGGTCGATCGCGGTGTTCATGAACATCGCCAGGATGCTGGGCGCCGGGCCGTTGATGGTCATGCTGACACTGGTGGTCGGGCTGCACAGGTCAAAGCCGCTGTAGAGAACCTTGAGGTCGTCGAGCGTGGCGATGGACACACCACTGTTGCCGACCTTGCCGTAAATGTCGGGGCGCGGGTCGGGGTCGTTGCCATAGAGCGTGACCGAGTCAAACGCGGTACTCAGACGCTTGGCTGCCATGCCGGAGCTGAGCAATTTGAAGCGCGTGTTGGTGCGAAACGCGTCGCCTTCGCCGGCAAACATGCGGGTCGGGTCTTCGCCTTCGCGCTTGAAGGCGAAGGTGCCGGCGGTGTAGGGGTAGCTGCCGGGCACGTTGTCGAGCATCAGCCATTTCAGGATTTCGCCATGGTCTTCGTATTGCGGCAGGCACACCTTGCGAATGGTGGTGCCGCTTAAAGATTTTGAGTGCGGTGCGGATTTCCTTGTCGCGCATCTTGACGACGTATTCATCCCCGGCATAGGCGCTTTGCATGGTGGGCCACTGCGCCAGCAGCTTGGCGCTTGCGGCGTCTTGCAGCTCGGCACGCTCGTTGGCCAAGTCAAGCACGGTGCCGTAAGCGCCGGGTTTGCTTGATCCGTCCTTGCATGGGTCATGGGCCAGCAACATTTGCGCTGTGGCCTTGAGTTGTTGCACTTCACGCGCCAGTTGGGCCTGGCTGCGCGCGCGCTTTTTGTAGGCGCGCACCGTTTCGCTGATCTCGGCCAGGTAGCGCGTGCGCGCAGCCGGCAGCACGGGCGTCTGGTTGGTGCTGTGGCGCACCGCCACCGGCGGCAGATGCGACTCGCCCAGCGGCAGGCCGAGCTCGCCCAGACGGGTTCGCAGCGCCTGGTACAGCGCCGTGACGCCATCGTCGTTGAAGCGCGCCGCCATAGTGCCAAACACCGGCATCTGCTCCAACGGCGTACCGAAAGCTTCCTTGTTGCGCTGCACCTGCTTGGCGACATCACGCAGGGCGTCGAGCGCGCCCTTGCGGTCAAACTTGTTGATGGCAACAAACTCGGCGAAGTCGAGCATGTCGATTTTTTCCAGCTGGCTGGCGGCGCCAAACTCGGGCGTCATCACGTACAGCGGCACATCCACATGCGGCACGATCGCCGCGTCGCCCTGGCCGATGCCCGAGGTCTCGACCACGATCAAATCGAAACCCGCCACCTTGCAGGCGGCGATCACATCGGGCAGCGCCGCACTGATTTCCGAGCCGAAGTCACGCGTGGCGAGCGAGCGCATGAACACGCGCGGCCCCTGGCTCCAGGGACTGATCGCATTCATGCGGATGCGGTCACCCAGCAACGCACCGCCGCTCTTGCGCCGTGACGGGTCGATGCTGATCATGGCCACGCGCAAGCTGTCGTTCTGATCCAGCCGCAGACGACGAATCAGCTCGTCGGTGAGCGACGACTTGCCCGCGCCGCCGGTGCCGGTGATGCCCAGAACCGGTATCTTTTTGGTAGCAGCTTGCGCCCGTATTTCCTGGGCTAGCGCCATTAATGGCTTGGAAAGTTTGCCTTTGGCCTGGCCCGCGGCGCTTTCATTCTCCAGCGCCGTGATGAGCTGCGCCAGGGCGCGCCAGCTCATCTCGGAATGGCCTTGAATGACGTCGATGGTCTTGGGCGCCAGGCCCGTGAGGTCCTGGTCGCAGCGCATCACCATCTCGCCAATCATGCCGGCCAGACCCATGCGCTGGCCGTCTTCCGGGCTGTAAATGCGCGTCACGCCATAGGCCTGCAATTCGCGGATTTCCGGCGGCACGATGACGCCGCCGCCACCGCCAAAGACCTGAATGTGCGCGCCGCCACGGCTTTTGAGCAAATCCACCATGTACTTGAAGTACTCGACATGCCCGCCCTGGTAAGAGCTGATGGCAATACCCTGCGCATCTTCCTGCAGGGCGGCGGTCACCACCTCCTCGACGCTGCGGTTGTGCCCGAGGTGAATCACCTCGGCACCCATGCTTTGCAGGATGCGGCGCATGATGTTGATGGCCGCATCGTGGCCGTCAAACAGGCTGGCAGCGGTCACGAAGCGCACCTTGTGGGTCGGGCGGTATTGGGCCAGCGCCTTGAAATCAGCGGACAGGTCGGTCATGTGCTTGTCTCCATGCGGTTGCGGTGAAATTTTTGGATGCAGCGACGATCAGGCCAGCATTCGCTGACTTGACGTTTACGTAAACGTCAATCTTAGCGGTTTTCCGCAACATCGCACTTCAAAAATCCATTAGAGTCCGCATTCTGCTGCGTCCCTGAATTTTTCACCGTTCAACCTCTACAGCGAGCACCCCGTGACAACCCACCCCAGCGGCACAACCGCCTCGAAACCCGCCGAACCACGCGCGCACGCAGGCAGCGCCGCCAAGCCCGAGGTGCACCCGGCCCAGGGCTACGCCGGTGATATCTCTCCGCAACTCGCTTATCAGTGGTGGCAGTCCGGTGAGGCGGTGCTGGTCGATGTGCGCAGCGACGCCGAACAGGCCTGGGTTGGTTTTGTGCCGGGGGCCGTGGCGCTGGTCTGGAAGCAGTGGCCGGGCATGACCCTGAACCCCGACTTTGACTCGCAATTGCTGGCCGCCGTGCCGGCAGGCAAAAAAGTCGTCATGTTGTGCCGCAGCGGCGTGCGATCAAAGGCCACGGCACAACGCGCCACCGAACTCGGGCTGCAGGCCTACAACATCCTGGAAGGCTTCGAAGGCGACCCGGATGCACAAGGCCAGCGCGGTCACAGCGGGGGTTGGCGCTTTCACGGTCTGCCCTGGCGCCAGGGTTGACGATAATCGCGCCATGACCTTCCTGGCTATTGACGTTGGCAACACCCGCCTGAAGTGGGCGCTGTACACCCACCCCCACCGCGACGCGCCGCTGCTGGCGCAAGGCGCGGAGTTTCTGGACAACATTGACAGACTGGCCGATGGCGCCTGGGCCACGCTGGCGCCACCGACGCACATGCTGGGTTGCATCGTCGCCGGGGATGTGGTGCGCCGTCGCGTCGAGGCCCAAATGGAGCTCTGGGACGTCGCGCCGCAGTGGGTCGTGGCCAGTGCTTCTGAAGACGGCTTGCGCAACGGCTACGACCATCCGACCCGCCTGGGCGCCGACCGCTGGGTGGCGATGATCGGGGCCTGGCACCACGCGCTCCGCAACGGTCCGGCACGCCCGATGGTGGTGGTCATGGTTGGCACCGCCGTCACGGTGGATGCGATTGACGCCAGCGGCAAATTCTTGGGTGGTTTGATTTTGCCCGGCCACGGCATCATGCTGCGCGCACTCGAATCGGGCACCGCCGGGCTGCATGTACCCACCGGCGAGGTGCGCGAGTTCCCCACCAACACCAGCGACGCCCTCACCAGCGGCGGCACCTTTGCCATTGCCGGCGCCGTCAGCTGCATGGTGCAGCACCTGCGGGACCACTGCGGCACCGAACCCAAGTGCATCATGGCAGGCGGCGCCGGCTGGAAGATGGCGCCCAGCATGTCAGTGCAGTTTGAGCTGGTGGACAACCTGATATTTGATGGCCTGCTGGAACTGGCTTCAACCCGGTTTATTGATTAAATCAGGCTATAGCCCCCGTGTAATAAGCTTATACAGCTAGTAATTACATAGCAAACAAAGTACCCTCAGGCATCGGTGTTAAGCCACGCCTGCACCAGCCGCACCCAGTAGGTGGCGCCCAGCGGGATCAGTTCGTCGTTGAAGTCGTAGCTGGCGTTGTGCAGCATGCAGGGGCCGCCGCCGTGACCCATGTCGCGGTGCGTGCCATCGCCATTGGCGATGAAGGCGTAGCAACCCGGTTTGGCTTGCAGCATGAAAGAAAAATCTTCCGCGCCCATGGTCGGCTCCTGCGCCGTCACCTTGTCTGCACCAACGATGCTGGCCATGACCCGGCGCGCAAACTCAGCCTCCGCGGCGCTGTTGACGGTGGGCGGGTAGTTGCGCTTGAATTCAAAATCGCAAGTCATGGCAAAGGCGGCACAGATATGGTCGGTGACTTGCTTCATACGCTGCTCGATCAGGTCCAGCACGTCGAGCGAGAACGTTCGCACCGTGCCCTGCAGCGCGCAGGTGTTGGCTATGACGTTGGTGGCCTCCCCGGCGTGGATCATGGTGACGGAAATCACCCCGGCGTCAATCGGCTTGAGGTTGCGGCTGATGATGGTCTGAAATGCCTGCACCAGTTGGCAGGCCACGGGCACCGGGTCGAGCGCGTTGTGCGGCATGGCGCCGTGCCCACCCTTGCCATGAAGGGTTATCTTGAACTCGTTGCTGGACGCCATCACCGCACCCGCGCTCACCGAAAACTGGCCCACATCGCCGCCGGGCCAGTTGTGCATGCCAAACACCGCGTCCATCGGGAACTGCTCAAACAAGCCGTCCTTGATCATCTCGCGCGCGCCACCGCCGCCTTCTTCGGCCGGTTGAAAAATCAGATAAACCGTGCCGTCAAAATGGCGATGGGCGGCGAGGTACTGGGCCGCTGCCAGCAGCATGGCGGTATGCCCGTCATGGCCGCAGGCGTGCATCTTGCCGGGCTGCGTACTGGCGTGGGCAAAGGTATTGAGTTCCTGCACCGGCAGCGCGTCCATGTCGGCACGCAGGCCGATAGCGCGGCTTGACGTACCGCTTTTGACGATGCCGACTACGCCGGTGGTGCCCAGGCCACGGTGAATCGGAATGCCCCACTCGGTGAGTTTTTGCGCCACCAAGTCGGCCGTGCGCACCTCCTTGAAACACAGCTCGGGGTGGGCGTGGATGTCGCGCCGGATATCGGCCACACGCGCGGCATCGGTACGGATGGAATCGATAATTTTCATGGTCACTCCTGCCGTGCCAGTTTATCGCCACGTCACCCTGCGCGCCGGCGCGGCTCGGATAGGCCGCATGGGGCACGCGGTATTGCGCTCATGCCGGCAAAACGACCGAATTTCGCAGCCTCCTGCAGTTCGTCGCATGGCGCGTGCAAATGGACTCTGCGTTTTCTAAAGTTCGGTCCATGGCAGCAAATTTCATGTCGAAGGCTGCCACTGATTGAAACTGGAGAACACCATGAAAGCCCTTGCCCTGACCTTCCCCCACCTGCTCGCCCTGCTGTTCAGCGGCGTCGTCAACCTGGCCCTGGTGAGCGCCATCAGCGCAAGCTCTGCACCGCGAAGCCCGCTTGAGCTGCGTGTGCTGCAATTGCCCGCCGTCACGGTTGTCGGCAAGCGCTTGCCGCGCGGCGCGCGGTCGACCAAGGTGGCGCAAGCGCCCAAAACTGTGCCAGGCCCCACCAGCGCCAAGATGTAGACCCATGAACTGATCCCGGCCCCGGTGCCTGATCGCTAGGCCCGATCGCTGCATCGGCCGCCGTCAGCCCCGGCGCCTTTGCCGCCACGCGGCACGACGAGACCGGTCGTCAGCGGGTCCCACTTAAAATTCATCCAGAAGTGTGGAAGGTGCGCCGCAGCGTTGCCCTTGCGTTTCGGCCGGCCTCATCGCGCGGAAATCGACCAAAATACCCGAATTGGCTTGCTGTCCTACAGTCAGGGGGACCCTGATGGCGCAACATGGAATTTTTGATTTTACTTTTCGCCTTATGCCTACGTCCGAATCCCTCATAACTGTCGATGAAGCGGCAGTCCTTGCTGTGCCCGTCCTCGACGAAGTCGAGGCGCTGGCCGCGACCCAGGAGGCCATTGCCGCAGCGGCGCTGAGTTTTTCCATCAAGGTGCTAACGGTCAACATCCACAAGGGGTTCACCTTCTTCAACCGCAAGTTCATCTTGCATGAGTTGCGCGAGGCGGTTCGTGCGGTGGGTGCGGATGTCGTGTTCTTGCAGGAGGTTACTGGGTCGCACGCCCGGCATGAGCGCCGGATTGCCGACTACCCGACCAATCCCCACTACGAATTCCTGGCCGACAGCATCTGGCCGCAGTTTGCCTACGGTCGCAATGCCGTCTACCCTGGCGGACACCATGGCAATGCCGTGATGTCAAAGTTCCCCATTGTCAGCTTCAAGAACCACGACATATCCATCAGCGGCCCCGAACGGCGCGGACTGCTGCACTGCGTCCTGCAGGTGCCTGGCCTGGAGACGCAGGTTCACGTCATCTGCGTGCACCTCGGCCTGGCCGAGTCGCACCGCCTGCGGCAGTTGCACATGCTGTGCGACGTGGTGCACCAGCACATGCCGCCGAGCGCGCCGGTGATTGTGGCGGGCGACTTCAACGACTGGCGCCGCCGCGCCCACGCGGTGCTGGCGCAGGGCGCTGATCTGCACGAGGTCTTTGTGCAGGCGTACGGCCAAGCGGCCCGCACTTTTCCAGCGCGCTTGCCGGCCCTGGCGCTGGACCGCATCTATGTGCGCAACGCCATCGGCCACGCACCGCTGGTCCTGCCGATCAGGCCCTGGTCCCATCTGTCAGACCACGCGCCGCTGGCGGCCACGATCGAGCTATAGATTGATGACCCCCACGCTTGTCACTGCGTTTACTGCGCTGCCCCCCAAGGGGGCTGGACTTGCTTGGGGCGGCCCTGCGCGGCGTCCGAAATGAAACACGTCTGGTTTAGCGGCAACCGGGTGACATTGCTGATCAATGGCGATGCGTTTTTTCCGCGGGTGTTTGAGTGCATTGCCGCGGCCGAGCATGAGGTCCTGCTGGAAACCTTCATCTGGTTTGAAGACAAGGTCGGCCTGGCGCTGCACGCGGCGCTGCTGGCGGCGGCGCGCCGTGGCGTGCAGATCGACGTCACGATTGACGGTTATGGCTCGCCCGACTTGTCGCCGGCTTTCATCTCGGCACTGACACAGGCCGGCGTGCGGGTCCACGTCTTTGACCCCAGCCCGCGGCTGTGGGGTTATCGCACCAACGTGTTCCGGCGCATGCACCGCAAAATCGTCGTGGTGGACGGCACCCGCGCCTTTGTTGGCGGCATCAACTACTCGGCTGACCACTTGGTTGACTTCGGTCCGACCGCCAAACAGGACTACACCGTGGAGATTGAGGGGCCACTGGTGCCCCAGATCCAGCGCTATGTTCGGGGCCAGTTGCTGCTTGGCCAGCGCGAGCCTTCCACGCTTCGTCAGCGCCTGTTTGGGCGTGCACCGGTCGTCCCGGCGAGCCCTGCCCCGCCAGCAGCAGGCACCGCCGAGGCACTGTTGGCCACGCGTGACAACCGCGAACACAGGAGCGACATCGAACGCCATTACCGCATTGCCATCCGCGGGGCGCGCCAGCGGGTCTGGATCGCCAACGCCTATTTTTTTCCCGGCTACCGCCTGCTGCGGCAACTGCGCAAGGCGGCGCAACGCGGTGTGGATGTTCGCCTGATCCTGCAAGGCGAGCCCGACATGCCGATTGTCAAAATCGCCGCCCGCCTGCTGTATCACCACCTGCTGAGCGCTGGCGTGAAAATTCACGAATACCGTGAGCGCCCGCTCCACGGCAAGGTCGCGCTGACCGACGATGTGTGGTCGACCGTCGGCTCCAGCAATCTGGATCCGCTGAGCCTGGCGCTGAATCTGGAGGCCAACGTCATCATGAAGGACCGCGCCTTCAATCTGCTTCTGGGCGAGCATCTGGCGCAATTGATGCAAAGCAGCTGCAAGGAGATTCTGATTGGCGATGTGTCCGAGACCGGTCTGTGGGTGCGGCTGCGCAGCTTCCTGGTGTTCCATCTGTTGCGGCACTACCCGGCCTGGTTTGGCTGGCTACCGGTCCATACGCCCCGCCTGACACTGGCCCACACGCTACCCAAGCAGGCGGGCAGCGACCACGTCAATGAGGGCCAGGCTTCATGACGCCTGCGTCGGCGCGGCCCCCATCAGGCAGCACCACCAAATCTTGGTGGCCCTGGCTCAAGCGCGCCGCCACAGCGGCTTTCTTCATGCTGGTGGCCTGGCTGCTGGTGACGCAGGCACGCGCGATCGAGTGGGGTGCGGTATTGGCCGCGCTGGCCAACTATCCCGTGCGCGCCGTGCTTGGCGCTGCCGCGCTGGCCCTGCTCAGCCTGCTGCTCTACAGCTCATTTGACCTGCTGGGGCGCCATTACACCGGCCACACGCTGCGTGCGCGCACCGTGATGCGAGTCACCTTCATCAGCTACGTGTTCAACCTCAACCTGGGCTCACTGGTGGGCGGCGTCGCCTTGCGCTACCGGCTTTACGCACGCCTGGGGCTGGGCGCCGGCGTGATCACGCGGGTCATGACCTTGAGCATGCTAGCCAACTGGATGGGCTACCTGCTCCTGGCGGGCGTCATTTTTGGCTTTCACGCCCCGGCACTGCCTCCGGGCTGGAAAATTGGCAGTGGCGGCCTGCAAATTCTGGGGTTTGTACTGCTGGTGCTGGCGCTGCTCTACTTGTTGCTGTGCGCCGGGTTGCGCCAGCGCAGCTTCATTCTCTGGGGCCACGAAATCATCCTGCCCTCGCTGCGGTTGGCAACGCTGCAATTGGGCATGGGGGTGACAAACTGGCTGCTGATGGGCGGCATCGTCTTCGTGCTGCTGCAACAAAAGATCGCGTTCCCTACCGTGGTCAGCGTGCTGCTGGTCGCCGCCGTGGCCGGCGTGATCACCCACGTCCCGGCCGGGCTCGGCGTGCTGGAGGCGGTCTTCATCGCGCTGCTGTCGCACCAGTTGCCGACATACGAATTGCTCGCTGCCTTGCTGGCCTACCGCGCCATTTACTACCTGGCCCCACTGACGCTGGCGGCCGTGCTGTACCTGGTGGCGGAAACACGGGCCAAAAAATCGGCGCCCGCACACCGGCAGGGCAGCGCTGCCGGGGACAAGGGATCGGGATAAGGCGCCAGCCAGGCGGCTGTCGCTGACGGCTTGGTATTGCGCCAAAATAGGGCCATGCCGCATTCCAGTTCCATGAATTCAAACTCATCCCTACCCTCGGACGCCACCCCGACCCAGGTGCTGGGGGCCTGCCCGCACGACTGTCCCGACACCTGCTCGATGCTGACCACCGTCGCGGGCGGCATCGCCATCAAGGTGCAGGGCAACCCGGCCCATCCGCACACCGATGGCGCCTTGTGCACCAAGGTGTCGCGCTACACCGAGCGCACCTACCACCCGGAGCGCCTGCTGCATCCGCTCAAACGCGTCGGCCCCAAGGGCGCGGGTCAGTTTGAGCGCGTGAGCTGGGGCGCAGCGCTGCAAGACATCGCCGCCCGACTGCAAGCCATTGCCAGCCGCAGCGAAGATGCGGCGCAAGCCATCCTGCCCTACAGCTACGCCGGCACCATGGGGCTGGTGCAGGGCGAGAGCATGTCAGCGCGCTTCTTGCATAAGCTGGGGGCCTCCCGGCTGGACCGCACCATCTGTTCTTCTGCGGGCGGCGAGGGCTTGACCCAGACACTGGGCGGCAAGGTGGGCATGCGGGTGGAATTCTTTGCCGAGTCCAGGCTGATCCTGATCTGGGGCAGCAACTCGATTGCCAGCAACCTGCACTTCTGGCGCTATGCGCAAATTGCCAAACGCAACGGTGCCAAGCTGGTCTGCATCGATCCGCGCAAGTCGGAGACCGCCGACAAGTGCCACGAACACATCGCCCTGCTGCCCGGCACCGACGGCGCACTGGCGCTGGCGCTGATGCATGAGCTGATCACCAACGACTGGCTCGATCACGACTACCTGGCGCAGTACACGCTGGGCTGGGAACTGCTGCGTGAGCGCGCGCTGCAATGGGCACCTGAGCGGGCCGCGCTGGTGTGCGGCATCGCCCCTGAACAAGTTCGCGCTCTGGCCCGCGACTACGGCGCCTGCGTGGCAGGCGGCGCACCGGCGGCGATCCGAATGAACTATGGCATGCAACGCGTCCATGGTGGCGGCAATGCGGTGCGCTTGATCGCCTGCCTGCCCGCCCTCATTGGTGCCTGGCGCCACCGCGCTGGCGGCGTGCTGCTGTCAAGCTCGGGTGCATTCCCGGTGCAAAAGGCGGCGCTGCAACGGCCCGATTTGCTGGCCGGCAAAACGCCGCGCACCCTCAACATGAGCACCCTTGGTGATGAGCTCTTACGCCCGGCCAGTGCGGTTTTCGGCCCGGCCATTGAGGCGCTGATTGTTTACAACAGCAACCCGGCGGCCATCGCGCCCGAGTCGGGCAAGGTGGTGCAAGGCTTGAGCCGCGACGACCTGTTCACCGTGGTGCTGGAGCACTTTCAGACCGACACCGCCGACTACGCCGACTACCTCCTGCCCGCCACCACACAACTGGAGCATTGGGATGTGCATTCGAGCTACGGCCACACCGATGCGCTGCTCAATCGCCCGGCGATTGCACCGCTGGGCGAGGCCAAACCGAACACGCAGATATTTCGCGAGCTGGCCGGGCACATGGGCTTTACCGACCCCTGCTTTGCAGATGACGACGCGGCGCTGTGCCGCATGGCCTATGGCGACGCCGTTGATTTTGACGAGTTGCTGGCAAAGGGCTTTGCGACCTTGAGAACACCCGAGGCGCCCTTTGCCCACGGCAATTTCCCGACGCCGTCGGGCCAATGCGAGTTCTTCAGCGCACGCCTGGCCGCGCTGGGCCTGGACGGCCTGCCATCCCATGTACCCAACTACGAAGCGTTCAACACCTCAACGCAGTACCCGTTGGCCATGATCTCGCCGCCGGCGCGCAATTTCCTCAATTCCACGTTCGTCAATGTGCCGAGCTTGCAGGAGATGGAGTGCGAGCCCGTGATGGAAATGCACGCGGCTGATGCCGCCGCGCGTGCCATCCAGAGCGGCGACATCGTGCGTGTCTTCAATGCCCGTGGCGAGTACCGCTGCAAGGCCAAAGTCTCCAGCCGTGCGCGCCCCGGCGTGGTCAATGGCCTGGGCGTGTGGTGGCGCAAACTGGGGCTGAGCGGTACCAATGTGAACCAGCTCACCAGCCAGAACCTGACCGACCTGGGTGGCGGACCGACGTTTTACGATTGTCTGGTGCAGGTGGTTGCCGATGGAAAGCGGTGTTGAACATCGCCCGACCGGTCGTTGCCACTGACCGTCAAACAAAGTTTTTTTCAGGCCTTTGAAACACTCCTGTTTAGATAGCTTCTTACGATTTATCCATGCGGGCTACAGGCCATTTTTACATATATTTCCAGCATTACCGGCAGCCAACTTTACCCAAGCTTGACGCCACCCTTTGCAGCCTTGTTTTAAAATAAGTAATAGACCAATTACTTTAATCGCCATGCAAGTCACCGAGAAACCTACCAAGCAGCGCACCGAGGTGCGTCAGGCTAGCTTGATCGAAGCCGCGCTCCACCTGGCCGCGCAGCGCAGCCCGGCTGACATCACGACGGGCGACCTGGCGCAGGCGGTGGGGATTTCCCAAGGCGCCGTTTTTCGACACTTTTCCAGCAAGGAAGCGATCTGGTTGGCCGTACTGGACTGGGTGACTGACGCGCTGATGGCACGCCTGCAGGCGGCCGCCACCCGTGAGCCCGAACTGGCCGCCTTGCAGGCGGTCTTCATGGCCCATGTGGATTTCATTGTTGAACAGCCCGGCGTGCCCCGCGTAGTTTTTCAGGAGCTGCAAAGCCCGGGCGACACCGCCCCGAAGGCACGCGTTCGGGCACTAATGCAACGCTACCGGCAATTGCTGATGCAACTCTTGCGGCGAGCCCAGGCAAAGCAAGCGATTGCGCCAGAAATCGATTTGCAGGCGGCCGCCGCGCTGTTCATGGGCTCGGTGCAGGGGCTGGTGATGCAAGCGCTGCTGTCGGGCGATGTACCCGCCATGGCCCAGCAGGCGCGCGGCGTGTTTGCCATCTTCCAGGGCGGTCTGGTCGCCAAAGCAGCCCATTGATTGAGAAAGATCCCCATGAAACCCAATCCCCTGTTGTTACGCCGCCTCGCCCTGGGCGCAGTTGCCTTGGCTCTGATCGGCGCGATCGCCTACGTGTCGCTGCGCACCGGGCCGCTCGCGCCCATCAAGATCACGGTCACGCAGGCCCATGCGGGCACATTAAGCCCCGCCATTTTCGGCATTGGCACGGTCGAGGCACGGCGCAGCTGGATGGTTGGCCCCACAGTGGCGGGCCGGGTATTGAATGTCAAAGTAGACGTGGGTGATGTGGTCAAGGCCGGGCAACTGCTGGCCGAGATGGACCCGGTTGACCTGGAACAGCGGCTGAACGCGCTCGATGCCTCGCTGGCACGCGCCGGCAGTGCCCAGGCGGCGGCCCAGGCACAACTGAAAGACGCCACCGCCCGGCGGGCACTGGCAGCGGCCAACACCCAGCGCAACCAGGACCTGGCGCGGCAAAACTTCATCAGCTCCGGCGCACTCGATGCCCGCTTGCAAGAGCAAGCCTCAGCCGATGCCGCCATGCAGGCCGCGCAGGCCAATGTGGCCGGTGCCGGTCAAGACGTCGCGCGGCTGAGAGCCGAGCGCGCCGGTCTGGCGCAACAACGCAGCAATGTGCGACTGCTGGCGCCGGCGGACGCCGTGGTGACCACCCGTGAGGCCGAAGCGGGAAGCACGGTGGTGGCCGGACAGCCGGTGCTGCGCCTGATGGACCCGGGCAGCCTGTGGGTGAAATTGCGGGTGGACCAGGGCCGCTCTGCCGGTCTGGCGCCCGGACTCAAAGGCGGCATTGTGCTGCGCTCACAGCCGCAAACCAGTTTGCCCGGCCAGGTGGCACGCCTTGAACTGCTGGCTGACAGCGTGACCGAAGAGCGCATCGCGCAAGTGGCTTTTGCCGAACCGCCCCAAGGTGTCTCGGTGGGCGAGATGGCCGAAGTCACCCTGCAACTGCCCGCCACGGCTCCCGCCCTGCTGCTGCCCAACGCCAGCCTCCAACGCCAGAACGGGCAAGACGGGGTCTGGCGGCTCAAGGGCGACACACCGGAATTTGCCCCGGTCGAACTGGGTGCGCGCAGCCTGGACGGCCGGGTGCAGGTGCTCAAAGGGCTGAGCCAGGATGACCGCGTGGTGGTCTACAGCGAAAAAGTCCTCAAAGCGGGTGCCCGCGTCAAGGTGGTGGAGACCTTGACCCAACCCGATGGCAAGCCATGATCAGCCTGGCAGGTCGCGACATTCTGCACGGCTGGGGCAAATTTGCCCTGACGGGCTTGGGGCTGGGGCTGCTGATTGGCGTGACGCTGACGATGGCCGGCGTCTACCGCGGCATGGTGAACGATGCCCAGGCGCTGCTGACCAACAGCGGTGCCGATCTGTGGGTGGTGCAAAAAGACACCCAGGGCCCCTATGCCGAGGCGTCCAGCCTGAAAGACGACGTGGTGCGCAGCGTGCGCGGCATGCCCGGCGTGGGCCAGGCGGCCAACGTCACCTACCTGACGCAGCAGGTGCAAACAGCCGGTGGCGATGAAGTGCGCGTGATGGTGGTCGGCATCGAGCCGGGCCAGCCCGGCGAGCCGAGCTACCTGGTGGCAGGCCGCCAACTCACCCGCGATCACTACGAGGCAGTGGTCGACATCAAGACCGGCTTCAAATTGGGTGAAGCCTTGCAGGTGCGCCGCCACAGCTACACCGTGGTGGGCCTGACGCAGCGCATGGTGTCGTCTGGCGGTGACCCGATGGTGTTCATCCCCCTGAAAGACGCACAGGAAGCGCAGTTCTTGAAGGACAACGACACCATCGTCAATGACCGCACGCGCACGGCTGCCAACCCCGCTTTCAACCGCCCCGGCGTGCCCGGCTTGCTCGAAGCGGTGCAGGGCCTGCAGGCCAGCAGCCACAACGTCAATGCCGTGCTGGTGCAACTGCAACCCGGCTGGCAGGCCGATGAAGTCGCCGTTGCTTTGAAACGCTGGAAACACGTGCAGGTGTTCACCCGCGCGGGCATGGAAGAGATTCTGGTGGCCAAGCTGATTGCCACTTCAGCCAAACAAATTGGCATGTTTCTGGCGATTCTGGCGGTGGTGAGTGCAGCCATCGTGGCCTTCATCATCTACACCATGACGCTGGGCAAAATCCGAGAAATTGCGGTCTTGAAACTCATCGGCACGCGCAACCTCACCATTGCCAGCATGATCTTGCAGCAAGCCCTGGGCCTGGGTGTCATCGGGTTCATTGTGGGCAAAGTGGCCGCCACCATCTGGGCCCCGGTGTTCCCGAAATTTGTGCTGTTGATGCCACAGGATGCCGTCATTGGTCTGGTCGCCACCCTGCTGATTTGCGCCCTGGCCAGCACGCTGGCGATTCGCGTGGCGCTCAAGGTCGACCCAGCCGAGGCAATCGGATGAACACCAACTTCACGTCAGGGGGCATCCACATTGAAGGACTGCGCAAAGTCTATGGCAAGGGCGACAGCGCCGTAGAAGCCCTCAAAAACGTCAACCTGGTGGTAGCACCCGGCGAAGTGGTGGGCCTGGTCGGGCCGTCCGGCTCCGGCAAAAGCACACTGCTGAAATGCCTGGGCGCCATCATTGAGCCGACCTCCGGGCGCATGACATTGGGCAGCGATGTGATTTATGACAACGGCTGGAAGGTGCCCGACCTGCGCGCGCTGCGGCGTGACCGCATCGGCTTTATCTTTCAGGCCCCGTACCTGATCCCGTTTCTGGATGTGACCGACAACGTGGCGCTGCTGCCCATGCTGGCCGGCGTGGCCAACGCACTGTCACGCGCCAGAGCGCTGGAACTGCTGACGGCTCTGGATGTGCAGCACCGCGCCAAAGCCGAGCCCTCACAACTTTCCGGTGGCGAGCAGCAGCGCGTGTCGATTGCCCGGGCCCTGGCGAATCGGCCGCCCGTGATTCTGGCGGATGAACCCACCGCACCGCTGGACAGCGAGCGCGCGCTGGCCGTCATGCGCATCCTGAACCAGATGGCCGTGCAGGCCCACACCGCCATCATTGTCGTCACGCATGATGAGAAGATCATCCCGACCTTCAAACGGATTTACCATATCCGCGACGGGCAGACAGTAGAAGAAGCGGGCGAAGGCCGGGCGCTTTAGGCCAAAACCATCAGGCCACGGCAAAAAGAGCCGGCCACGGAGGTGTGACCTGACGCCGGCCGATCTATGCCGCGCAGCGCGCTCATGGCATCAGTTCGCTGTGTCATAAATGGCAGCTACTATCATGCTGGCTCTGCAACATCCACTTACACCCGCCTGCATGTTCCTCCAGCGCTTTCAGCCGCAGTCACTCAAAACCCGCGTCACCCTGCTGACCCTGTTCATCGTCGTGCTCAGCTTCTTGTCACTGGCTGCCTACATGAAAGGGCTGCTGCGCGATGAACTGCTGCTTTTTACTGGCGAACAACAGCGCTCAGCCTTGAACTTGCTCACCACTGAAGTCAATCACGGCCTGCAAGACCGGCTGGGCACCCTCAAAACAGTGGCCTCAAGGGTCATGCCGACGCAGGTGGGCGACAAAGCAGCGATGAAAGCTTTTCTACTTGAGCGGCCGTTTCTGGCCGGGCTGTTCAATGGCGGCGCGATGATCTGGAACCGGCAAGGGGTGCTGCAGGCGGATGTGCAATTTTTGAAAGATGGGTTTGTTGCCAACACGCTTGATCCGCAAGAGTTGGCCGCGGTTCTCAAGGACGGCGAAGCCGTCATTGGCCGCATTCACTTTCACAGCAGGCCAAACGCGGCTGCGTTTGCCATGGCCGTGCCGATTCGCAACCCCCAGGGCGATGTTATCGGCGCTCTGGCAGGCGCTATTCGGCTGGATCAACCCAACTTTTTGAGCCAATTGGCGTCGCACCGTTATGGCAAGACCGGAAACTTTTTTCTGCTTGACGCGCGCCAAAGGCTGATTTTTGCCACGTCTGACAAACCGCGCTTGATGGAGGTGCTGCCCGCAGCTGGCGTCAGCCCCTGGATTGACCGTTTTGTGCAGGGCTTTGAGGGTACGGCGCGGGTGGTTAACCCGCATGGCGTTGAGGTGCTGGTCAGCATCCAACAGATTCCCCTGGCCCACTGGTACGCATCCGTCACGCTCACGCCCGACGAAACCTTTGCCCTGATTGATGCGATCAAGCCACGCGGCCGGCTAGCGGCGCTGGTGCTGGCCCTGCTTTGCTTGACCTTGATCTGGTTGATGCTGCGCCGTCAGCTGGCCCCCATGACGGCGGCGATCAACACGCTGGACGGCTTTGTGCGCCAAAACCAGCCCCCGCAGGCGCTACCGGTGCTTCGGCAAGACGAAATAGGCCAATTGGTGGGTGGCTTCAACCGACTGCTCGACACCTTGGCGCAACAGCAAAAAGTGTTACGGGACAGTGAGGTCTTCAAGCAAGCGGTTCTCAATTCGGTGACTGCCGAAATTGCCGTGCTCAACCAGGACGGCGTTATTTTGGCGGTCAACGACGCTTGGCAGCGTTATTCACAGGAGTGTTCGGCCGAGCTCGGGCAAAGTGCAAGCAGCACCGGGGTGGGTGCCAATTTCCTCGCGGCCTGCCAGGGCGCCGAGGCTGATCCTGCAACCGCTGACGCCATGTCGGCGAACGACGGTATTCGGGCCGTGCTGGACAGCCGCTTGCCGCGCTTTTATCTGGAATATCCGTGCCATTCGGGGCAACAGCAACGCTGGCTTAGCATGAGCGTGACGCCGCTGCAAGGCGAAGCCCTGCAGGGTGCAGTGGTGTCGCTTGAAGATATTTCTGAGCGCATTCAGATGGAGAACCAGGTGCGTGACCTGGCTTTCTATGACCCGCTCACCCATTTGCCTAACCGGCGGCTGGCGCTCGAGCGGCTGACGCAGCAGCTGGTGCGCGCACGTCGGGCAACAACCTGTCTGGCGCTGTTGTTTATTGACCTGGACAAGTTCAAACCGATCAACGATGAGCTCGGGCATGAAGTGGGAGACTGGTTGCTGCAATCTGTGGCGCAACGCATCCAGAGCTGCCTGCGCCAGTCTGACACCGCCGCGCGCATGGGCGGTGACGAGTTTGTGGTGCTGCTGCCTGACCTGCAAACCAGTGAAGCAGCCATGGCTGTAGCCGAAAAAATTCGCAGTGCGCTGGCGCAGGATGTTGTGACCGCCCAGGGCATCGTGCTGAGCATTTCATCAAGCATCGGCGTAGCTTTGTACCCGGACCATGGCGATACGGACAAAGACTTGCTTCGCCTGGGTGATGAGGCCATGTACCGGGCCAAAAAGAGCGGGCGCAATGCCGTACGGCTGTGCGTCTCGGCAATGCCAGCACGCGCGCCCGAGGTCAGGGCAACCGCACCGAAGTCCTATGTTCACCTGCGTTGGAAAGCCGCTTTTGCCAGCGGCAACCCGGTGATTGATCAGGAGCATGAAACACTTTTTGAGCTCGCCAACGCACTGTTGGACCAGGCGGCTTTACGCCGCCAGCAGCCAGCCGCGTTCGAGGCCGCGTTTGAGGCGCTGCTGACGCACGTGGCAGCGCACTTTGCGCATGAAGAAGCTATTTTGTTGGCGCACGGCTTTGCCAACCTGGCCGATCATGCGCTGCAGCATCAGGCGCTGCTGGCGCGGGCACACGCGCTACATCTTTCGGCGCGGGCGGCTGACGCAGAGGATGCCCCTGAGGGTGAACTGGTCGGATTTCTGGTGACCGAACTGGTCGCGGGCCACATGTTGCACACCGACCGGGCTTTTTCCAACTTGTTCGCTACCGCGGACGATCAGGCGACTGCCGCACCAAAGTTTTCCGGCATCTGAATCGCCACCACCTCGCCGCGCGCGGTGGCCACACCTGCGGCGTACACGGTGCTTTCAATCACCACTTTGCGGCCCTTGATCTCTTTGACCCGACCGCGGATTTCCAGGACTCCGGCAAGTGGTGTTGGCTTGAGGTAGTCCACGTGGAGCGAGCCGGTCACAAAGCGAAAGGCGGGCAGCGTGTCCATCTCACGGCCGGCTTGCCGATACATGGCCGCCGCAGCCGTGCCGGTGCTGTGGCAGTCAATCAGGGAAGCGATCAGGCCGCCATAGGTAAAGCCGGGTATAGCGGTGTGAAACGGCTCCGGCGTGAAGTGGGTCACGCTCTCTTCACCATCCCAAAACGTCTTGATGCGGTGACCGTGGTCATTTTTGGAGCCGCAACCGTAGCAGTGCGACAGGTTCTCGGGGTAATAGTCTTGAAACGCTTTCATGGTGTTATTTGTCTCGCAAAATATATAATGAACCACTGATATTTTAAGGAATGATTATGGGCACTTTTGACCACACGGGCTTGATTCATGACATCAATGAAGGTTTGGCCCCGTTTCGAAAAACACAAATCGACGTGATGCAGGGCTTCGGGCAATTGGCACGCGCAGCCATGGCTGAGGGCGTTGTCAGCGCCAAACACAAGGAATTGATGGCACTGGCGATTGGCATCGCGCAAGGGTGTTCTGGTTGCATCGGTTTTCATGTCAAGGCCTTGCACAAGCTCAATTGCAGCCGGGCCGAACTGGAAGAGATGCTCAGCGTCTGCATCTACATGGGCGGAGGCCCGGCATTGATGCATGCGGCAGAAACGCTGAAGGCCTGGGAAAGCATGGCCCCTGCGGTAGACACCCACCAGCCTTAATTCGTCAGCAAGTATGCAGACTACTTGCAGCCGGTAGACATTCTCAATCTTGTCCGCCTCGATGTCGCCTCACACACGACCCTTTCTCATGGGTCCAGACAACCCATCGAGACTGGCCTGCGCCACCGTCGGCAACGCTTCCACGCGGGCCAGAAACTCGTCCCGGGACAAGCCAGCAAAAAACGGATGCCAGCGCCGCTGCTCAAGCACCGTACTCACGGCCCGGCCCCGACGCTCATGTCCGGCAAACAACAGCGTCTCATCCGGTAGCTTGAACACACGTTGCGTGACGCTCTCCCACAACGCTTCGGGTGCCGCGGGCAGCGGCTGGTGCGGGCATGTATCCACCGCCATCAGACCACCGCAAAACAGTCGATCACGCCAGGCAAAGCTTAGGCAGGCAGGCGTATGGCCTGGGGTAGCCAGCACCCGCATTAACTCATCACCAAAGGCAAGCACCTGGCCGTCTTGAACGCGACCAGCGGGTCCAGGCGCATCGCCTTGGACCAGGGGCGCGCCCAGTCGGGCCAGCAGTGCGGGCTCCAGGGGATTCATCGGGTCGTGGTGGTGGGTGCGCAGCACCCAGCGCAGGCGCAACTCGCGCTCGGCCAACAGGGCCAGCAGTACGGGCAGGTCACGGCCGTGCGGATCAACAAATACCGCTTCGCGTGCATCCTGATCGGCCAGCAGATAGGTCAATTCGCCGGTAGGCTCATGGTCCAAAATGCGGAAGTACACGCTAACCACTCCGCAGCCTACGGATGTTTTGAGCGATCGGCGGCTTAGTCATCATGACAGTTTTCAAAAACGCATCAGCCAAAGCCAGGCATCTGCAGCCGCTGCCTGCTCAGTGACCACTTGCGTCATGCGCTTGATGGCTGGCGCGCCGCCCAGTACCTCGCCAAGCGTCAATTCAAGTGATGTAGTCATCTGTATTTCCGCAGGTAAGCACCCTCAAATCCGCGTTTGACCCAGTGAAACAAGCGGGACGAGGGCAGAATCACTTGGCGTTTTTCATTGCGAAACACGACGGTGCCATGGTCGATGGCATCAATGATGCAGATCAGCTCGACCTTGAAAGTTGCCTTTGATGTTTGTCCGTTCAAACCACCCAGCAAGTTCTCGGCCGCTGCGGCTGCCTGCAGGTCCGCCATATGCGCTTGCTTGGGCATCCAGTCCGGGCCCGGAAAACTGCCCGAATCACCCACCACGTACACCTGTTGGCTGCCTTCTACGCGGCACTGCGCGTCCGCCTTGAGCAGGCCGCCGGGTGAGCGCGCCAGATCGGTCTGGTCAAACCACACATTGCCCGTCATGCCTGGCATGAAGAGGATCAAGTCCGCTGCAAACTCGCCGCCTTCGGTGACCACCTTGTCAGCCTCAAAGCGCTGCATCTTGTGACCCAGGTGGGTGCGAATGCCCCGGCGCGTCATTTCATCAAGAAGATGCTTGACGGCCTTGGGCCCCAAGCGGTTGCCCGGCTCTTTGGACGGGTTAAAGAACACCAACTCAAACTTGTCACGTCGCCCCTCCCGCCTAAGCTGCTCATCTATGCAAAACAAAAACTCGAACATGGGCCCGCCGCGCACAGCGCTGGGCTCATTGGGATTGGCGCCAAAGCCAATGGCAATCGTGCCCCCAGTCATGGCCTTCAGGCGATCGCGTATTTTTTCCGCGGCGGCGATCCCCTCGCACGGCGTGATGGCGTGCTCAATGCCTGGCAACTTCCTGATGAAACGCCCGCCTGACGCAATCACCAAGGCATCGTTGCGCACTTCACCTGCCGTGCTGGCCACCAACCTGCCACCCTCGCGCAGACCAGTCACCTCGCCGGCAACATGCTTGACACGCATGCGAGCAAAGAAGTTGTCCAGCGGCACAATGAGCTGCTCACGGCGGCGCAGACCACATGGCATCCAGATGATGCCCGGCAGGTAGTGCAACTCGGCACGCGGGGCGATCAGTGTGATGTCGGCTTGCGCGTCACGCTTGCGAAGCTCGCGCACGGTCGAAAGTGCGCCAAAACCCGAACCAATCACTGTGATTTGATGAACCATGTCCGATTTCTTTCGTTAACCTGTCAACAACCGTCCGGAGAACGGAAGCCACAAACCATGCGCATGTTCACGCCCAACGCAGCCAGGCGGCCAGCAGCAGCGCGGTCAGGCAAGCCCAGCCCGAAAAAAGCCAACGCCACAGCACCAGCTTCGGCTTGAAACCCACACCATTCACCAAGCCAGCGCTCATGGCCCAAAAAACGGCAGAGGCAAAACCATGGTCAACGCGACCGCCCTGCCCCGTGAACATCAGCGGGTAAACACTGCCGCCCAGCATGATCAGAAGCGCCACCGCCAGACTCAGCGGCCGCATAGGTGACGTACCAGGCGTCGAGACAGCGGCGTCCACGCCCCGTGCGCTCACTCGTTCCTGCCGCGGGCGTCTTCCCGGGCCTCCTGGTTTTCGCCCCACATCGCATTCAAGATGGCCAGCAAGACTGCAAAACCTACGCCCAATACCCAAGTGAAATACCACATGTCAGTTCCTTTTGTTGCGTTCAAGCGGCTTGATCATGACCAATGGGCAGCGTTCCTTGCGTCAGGCACCTATGGCAGCACTTGCAGATGAGTCGCTGCTGCTCAATACGCCGCATGGTCATGCTCTTCGATGTAAGCCGCCGTCACCTTGCCGCGCATCACGCTGTAAGCCCACGAGGTGTAGATCACGATCAAGGGCATGAACACCATCGTGACCCAAAACATGATGCCCAGCGTCATGTGACTCGACACGCTGTCCCACACCGTCAGGCTGGCCGATGGCATGGAGCTCGACGGCATGATGAACGGGAACATGGACGCCCCAGCGGTACCTATCACGCCCAATACCGCCAGGGATGACGCAACGAACGCACTCAGCGTTTTTCGCATGGCCAAAAGCAATGCCGCCATGGCGGCACCCAACACACCCAGCGCGGGCAAGGCCCACATCAGGGGCTGGTGACCGTAGTTGGCCATCCAGGCACCGGCTTCACGCACCACCGTCTTGGCCAAGGGGTCAGGCAACCCAGAAGGATTGATGACCGAGGTGATTCGGTAACCGTCTATGGCCTGCAGCCAGAAACCTGCGGCCACAAAGGCCAGCACCATCACCACAGCGGCGCCGATAGCGCCTTTGATGGCGCGCGCCTGAATCACGCCCTCGGTGCGGTGGGCCAGATAGCTGCCACCCTGCATCGTGATCATGGTACTGCTCACGACCCCAGTCAGCAAGGCAAATGGGTTAAGCAGTTGCCAGAAGGAGCCGGTGTAGGTGGATACGAGATAGACATCAAACTGAAACGGGACCCCCTGCAGCAAATTCCCAAACGCCACACCAAAAATCAGCGGCGGCACCGCACCGCCCACAAACAAACCCCAATCCCAGGTGCTGCGCCAGGTGGCGTTGTGAATTTTGCTGCGATAGTCAAAACCGACCGGACGAAAAAACAGCGCCCACAGCACCACCAGCATGGCCCAGTAGAACCCGCTGAACGCAGTGGCATACACCAGCGGCCAGGCCGCAAAAATGGCGCCGCCCCCGGTGATGAACCACACCTGGTTGCCGTCCCAATGCGGCCCCACGGTGTTGATCACCACACGGCGCTCCAGATCGCTGCGGCCGACAAAGGGCAGCAAGGTGCCCACGCCCATGTCATGGCCATCCATGATGGCAAAGCCGATCAGCAGCACCCCTATCAGCAGCCACCAGATGATTTTCAGTGTTGAATAGTCAAACATGCTACGGCTCCTTAAACGTGTGCGGATGTGAGGTTGGCCGCGCTCTCACTCTGATAGCGACCTGTTCCCAGGCTGGCGGGACCGATACGTGCAAACTTCACCATCAAGAACATCTCGACGACCAGCAGTACCGAGTAAAACCCGATGAAACCCGCCAGCGAGCCATACAGGCTGTTGACACTCAACGTGGACACCGACAGGTGGGTCGGCAGCACACCGTAAATCGTCCAGGGCTGGCGGCCATACTCGGCGACAAACCAGCCGAGCTCGCAGGCAATCCAAGGGGCGGGCAGCATCCACAGCGCCGATTTCAACAACCAGGGCTTTTGCATGCAGGCGCTCTTGACGGTGCTCCAGAACGCCAGTCCAAACAGCAGGAGCATGGCAAACCCCAGCCCGACCATGACGCGAAATGCCCAGAACAAGGGGGTTACACGCGGCACGGTGTCGTTCACGGCTTGCTCGATCATCTCTGGGCTGGCCTGGCGCACATCCACGACATATTTTTTCAGCAACAAGCCAAAGCCCAGATCCGCTTTGTGCCTTTCAAACACCTGTTTGGCCGCGGCATCGTCGCGGTTGGCACGCAAGGATTCGAGCGCGGTCACCGCCACAATGCCGCTGCCGATGCGCTCGCGGTTCTTGGCCTTGATGTCGTGAATGCCGGGAATCTCTTTGGTGACGGAGCGCGTGCCAATCAGGCCCATCACCCAGGGAATCTCAATTTCCCAGTCATTCTTTTGCTCTGCCTCGTTGATGCTCGCCACCAGCGTCAGACCTGCAGGTGCGGGCTTGGTCTCCCACATGGCTTCCATGGCGGCCAGCTTGGTTTGCTGGGCTTCACCCACGGTGTAACCCGACTCGTCACCCAGCACGATCACGCTCGCCGCTGAAGCCAGGCCGAATGCCGCCGCCACCCTGAAGCTGCGCTTGGCAAACTCCACATCACGGTTCTTGAGAAGATACCAGCTAGAAATGGACAACACAAACATCGCGCCGGTCACATAGCCCGCCGACACCGTGTGCACGAACTTGGCCTGCGCGTCGGGGTTGAACACCACCGCCCAGAAGTCAACCATTTCCATGCGCATGGTCAGGTAGCTGAACTCGGAGCCAACCGGGTTTTGCATCCAGCCGTTGGCAATCAATATCCACAGCGCGCTGAGGTTGGTGCCGATCGCCAGGAGGACCGTCACCAGCAAGTGCTGGTTCTTGGACAGTCGGTCCCAGCCAAAGAAGAACAGTCCGATCATCGTCGACTCGAGGAAGAAGGCCATCAAGCCCTCAATGGCCAGCGGCGCACCAAAAATATCGCCCACGTAGTGCGAGTAATAGGCCCAGTTGGTACCAAACTGGAATTCCAGCGTGATGCCGGTGGTGATACCCAGTGCAAAGTTGATGCCAAACAGCTTGCCCCAGAAACGCGTCATGTCCTTCCAGATCACGTTGCCAGTCATCACATAGACGCTCTCCATGATGAGCAGCAACCACACCATGCCAACGGTCAACGGTACAAACAAAAAGTGGTACATGGCCGTAGCGGCGAACTGCAACCGTGACAGATCAACTAGCTGTTCAGAAATCATTGCCTTACTCCTTTAATCTGGGGGGCGCTCTGCAAAAACTGGGCAGCAACGCCTTCGCTATCGACCGCCACCCGCTGGTCGCGCACAAAAACCCACCACAGCGCCGCCAGCACCGCCAGCTTGATGAGCAATACGACAGCCAGTTTTCTAACGAGGGATTTGTCCAGGGGTTTCATGACAGTTCATGCGTTGACCACCTCATGCATACAAGAACCGTGCCATGCGGGCGTCGTCGGCGAACAGCCAATGAAATCAACAGCTTGACTCTTAAGCAAGCCGCCACGAAGCGCCGCACGGAGGAATCAACTGTCATTTATGGCAGTAACTGCCATAAATGACATAAACTGACAACTTCACACAAGGAACCCGCGTGAAGCCATTGCCAGAGCTGATGTCCTATCTGGAAGGACTGAGCGAGCCCCACATCCTGTTCGACACGCAATACCGCATCCTCGCGGCCAACGCCGCCTACCGGCGTCAGTTCAGCCCGGAGCGTAGCGTGGTGGGCCGGACGTGCTACGAGGTGTCCCATCACTTTGGTCTGCCTTGCGACCAGGCAGGCGAATCGTGCCCACTGGTCAAGTCACGCGAATCAGGCCAACGCGAGCGCGTGCTGCACCTGCACCACACGCCCAATGGCGAGGAATACGTCAATATTGAACTGACGCCTTTGCTCAATGCCGATGGCGAACAAGCCTTTTTTGTTGAGAAGATGGAACCGCTGCCCATGGCGCAGGGCACAAGTCGCGGCCAGAACCTGATTGGCCGCGCGCCCGCGTTTCAGAAAATGTTGGCGCTGGTCGCGCGTGTGGCGCCGTCCCTGGCCACCGTCTTGCTGCT
This sequence comes from Rhodoferax sp., assembly GCF_010365055.1. Taxonomy (GTDB): domain Bacteria; phylum Pseudomonadota; class Gammaproteobacteria; order Burkholderiales; family Burkholderiaceae_C; genus Rhodoferax. The sequence goes on along the minus strand of NZ_JAAFHA010000009.1, from coordinate 43,574 downwards.
GGGCGAGTCGGGCACCGGCAAAGAGCTGGTAGCGGGGGCGGTGCATCAGGCCAGCCCGCGTGCGCGCCACGCCCTGGTGGCGGTGGATTGTTCCAGCCTGCCAGAAAACCTGTTTGAGTCCGAACTGTTTGGCCACGAGCGCGGTGCCTTTACCGGTGCCAATGCGGCGCGCGGCGGGCTGGTGGAGGCCGCCAGCGGTGGCACTTTGTTTCTCGACGAGATCGGCGATATTGCGCTGCCGATGCAAGTCAAACTGCTGCGCCTCCTGGAAACCGGCACCTACCGCCGTGTTGGCAGCACCGAGTTGCGACACGCCGACATCCGAGTGGTGTCAGCCACCCACCGCGACCTCGACAAAATGGTGTCTGCCGGAACATTCCGAGAGGATTTGTACTACCGCCTGAGCACCTTCCCTATCCATCTGCCCGCATTGCACGAGCGTCCGGAAGATATTGAACTGCTGGTCACCGCCCTGCTCGCGCGCGTGGCGCCACAGCGCCCATTGGTGGTGACTGAAGCCGCCTTGCGCCTGCTGCAAGCCCAACGCTTCCCCGGCAATGTCCGGGAATTGCGCAACTTGCTGGAACGTAGCGCGCTGCTGTGCGATGGCAACACGATATTGGTCACGCATGTGCAGCAAGCCCTGCTGTCTGGCCGGCGCCCGGCATTCATGCACCCCCACAGTCAGCCAGTGCCAACGGGTCATGACACTGATTGCAGCGACAACACCACCGTTGCCTTGAAACCCGGTACGCTCAAACGAATCGAACAGTCGGCGCTGCGGCAACTGATGGCCGCGCACCAGGGCAATCGGGCTGGGCTGGCGGAAAAGCTGGGCATCAGCCAGCGCTCGCTTTACCGCAAGCTTAAGAAGCTGGAACAGCCCTGAGCCAGTGACCTTTAGGGGTTTTCAAAATACCGTATATAAGCATTAATGGATATAATGACGACACACCTATGAAAGTCAAATCATGAAATGTCGTTCATTCAATCGCTGGCTCACTTTGTTGTTGCTGGGTACGTCCAGTTTACTGGGGGTGTCGGCGCAAGCCGCAGACGAAGCGGCCAATGCCTTGATCAACCGGCTGTCCACCGAGGTGCTGGTCAGCATCAAGGCCAATCCGTCCGTCCGCACGGGTGATGTGGCAAACATCGTCGCTCTGGTGGATGCCACGGTCATGCCGCACATGGACTTCAAGCGCATGACCGCGTCTGCGGTCGGCCCGGCGTGGCGACAAGCCAGCCCCGAGCAACAGAAGCGCTTGCAGGAAGAATTCAAAACTTTACTGGTGCGCACCTATGCGGGTGCCGTCGCCCAGGCTGCTGATCTGAAGGTGGTGGTCAAGCCCCTGCGCGCCACGCCACAAGACACCGAGGTGGTGGTTCGCACCGAAATCCAGGGCCGGGGCGACCCGGTGCAGCTTGATTACCGGCTGGAAAAGACCAGCGGCGACGGCGCCGGCTGGAAGATTTACAACCTGAACGTGATGGGCGTCTGGCTGGTAGAAACCTACCGCAGCCAGTTCGCGCAAGAAGTCAACACCAAAGGCGTTGACGGTTTGATTGCCACCCTGGCCGACCGCAACAAGAGCAACGCCAGCAAAGGCTGACGTGTATGCTTCGTGCCCGGACGTGAACCCCCTAATTGGAAAGACCAGATGAGTACCTTACAGATCAGCGACGAATTGGACCTGCTGCAATCGCTGGTCGACCTGGATCAACAGCCGCGGATCATCGAGCTCGGGTGTGGCGCCGCAGAGTTGTCGCGCAAGCTGCTGGCGCGCTGCCCCGGCTGCGAGATCACGGCACTGGAAGTGGACGAGCGCCAGAACGTCAAGAACCTGCTCAACCCAATGGAGCGTCTGCAATTTGTGCCCGCCGGGGCACAGGCCATTCCGTTCCCGGCGCAGACCTTCGACCTGGCGCTAATGCTGAAGTCACTGCACCACGTTCCTTTGGACCAAATGGCCCAGGCCTTGTCGGAAGTGCATCGCGTGCTGCGACCTGGCGGTCTGCTTTATGTCTCAGAGCCGGTTTTTGCCGGCGCGCTCAACGAGGTCATGCGCCTGCTCAATGACGAGGAGCAGGTGCGTGCCGCGGCGCAGCGCGCTGTGCAGGCAGCCGTGCGCTCGGGCGCTTGGGAGCAAGTCAGCGAGACCCTGTTTGAAATGCCGGTGCACTACAGCGACTTTGCGGAGTTCGAGCGTCGCATGATCGGCGTGACCTATGTCACACACCGCCTTGATGCCACCACTTTGCAGGCGGTGCGTGCGCGCTTTGAGCCGCACATGAGCGTAGACGGCGCCCACTTTGTGCGCCCCATGCGCGTCAATCTGCTGCGCAAACCTGCATCGGCCTGAACGCCATCACCCTGCCATCCACCTCACCTGCCGCCATGCGGTTCTGTGAAAAAGCGAAAATGCCGAGAAATTTATAAGAAATGACCCTCTAGCCCTTATGCAGCAAGCGTTAGCAGCTATTCAATATGTAGCAAATTGAACGAGGGCGATCGGTAAAGAGTGGTTCGCGCTGTGCATCAATTTTTGCTTTGTGCCGGCGATGGCCCCAACGCTGCGCGTTTGGTTCTTTGAATCACGTTGCCCGACACATAGGCATAGCCTTTGCCTTGCCACTTTGCCAGCTCCGTCATCGCGGCCGGGACCACGGTGACCACATCGTAAAAATCTTCGGTTTTGTAGCCCCTGAAGTTGGCCGCGTTGCGGCACACCCGAAACTGGACCCCCTGATCCGAAAGCGACTTCAATTCATCGTAAATATCCGGGTAGGCGGCATGGTTCAAGCGCGACAGCATGTGCAACTCATTGCCATGGGCCACGACCACCAGATGCGAGTTGGCAGAATCGCCAAATTCTTTCAACGCTTTCAGGTGGTTGTTGATGTACCCAAGCCCCTGCACCAGATCTTCAGGCGTCTGGTAATTGAATTGGTAGACCGCTCGTTGTGCCCCGAGCGCTGCACCGTCAAATTTCGAGGGCGCATCCGCTCCGGCCCATGCGCTTGTGGCAACGAACAGCCAGGCGAGAAATACTCTGCGCATAGTAACTTCCAGGTGTTTTTGACATTACCGAGTCGTTGGGCGACTGCTCGAGGCGGTGGTCAGACCCAAGCCCTGCCAATCCATCATGCCGCCGCGATAGTACGAAATCTTGTTGACCGGAAAGCCCATGCGCACCAGGCTGGCAATGCCGGCAGGACTCTGAACGCACATCGGGCCATGGCAAAAGGCAACAATCTTGAACGCGCTTGTGCAATCCCATTGGTTTTTGCCGCGTTGCTGGCAACCCAGTTCAGCCATGCGGTCTTCAAGCTCGTTGTAGGGAATATGGTAGCTGTTGGGGATGGTGGGGCCCAAGGGCTCATCTTCGTCGCGCATGTCAATGACCATGGTCGACGGATCGTTGAGTGCGTGCAGAACGTCAATCTCGGTGACCGGTGTCACGCCCGGCTGCGGCACCAAGGGCTGGATAAAACCCTTGGTAACGCTACCCGCGCGTTTGGCTCGTGTGATCACAAGCGGCCCATCAGGGGTCTGAACCACGAACTCATGGCTCAGCTTGGTAATGCGCAGCGGCTGATTGTCTTCGGCCTGGGCGCAGAGACCCCAGGCCGCGCCCACCAGCGCCAAGACAATCAGTCGGCTCATTCCTTGATGGTGCAGAGCTCGCCCTTGCAGGCAATTTCAGCATCCAGGTACGACACATTGGCGTAGCCCTTGCGTCCGAGGATGTCAAAAGTTTTTTGGCTCTTCGCACCTGAGGCGCAACTTACAAACACCGGCACGTCCTTCGGTATCTTGGCGTAGTCCTTTTCCATCTCTTCAATCGGCAGGTTCACCGCGCCCTTGAAATGGCCGCGTGCAAAGTCTGCCGCCGGACGCACATCGAGGATGAACTTGCCCGCAGCGACGGCTTCTTCAAAGGCTTTGGGAGCGATCTGGCCTGGCCCGTAGACCGGTGCCCAGCTCAACGCGGTGAGCGCGGGCGCTGGGGCGAGCGCGCCTTTCCAGGCGCTCAAGGGGAGGTAAGCCAACCGGCGGAAATCACGTTCGCGCAGATTTTCCAGCGCGGCGTTCACCGCAGCAATGTCCCCGCGGTCAATCACGACCAAGGGCGCGTTCTTGGACAGTGCGCCCAGCGCCATCTCGCCTTTGTCACCCTGGAGATCACTGAGAGAGAGCTGAACCAGCTGGTTGGACGTCGTCACGATGCTGTCTTTGCCGGGAGCCGTGTCGATCAGCACCACGTTGCCCTTTTTGAGCAGAGCTTCTTCGGCCAGCAGAGGCTGCGCTTTTTGGCTCCAGCCCGGCACGCCATTGCGGTAAACCCAGGCATCAGCGTAACCCATCTTCCTGAAAATTGCAGCCGAGTCGACCGACAGTGTGCACTCTCGGCCTGCGCAGTAGAAAATGACTTTACCGGTTTTAGGAATGCCCAGTTTCTCGGCGCTTGCGGTATCTTTTTTTAACATGTCCAGCGGCAGGCTCACAGCCCCCGGGATGTGACCCCCGATGAATTTCCCGACGGGGCGACTGTCGACGAGCCAGACGCTTTTGCCAATCAGGCCGCCCTCGTAGTACGACACCATTTGCTCATTGGCAACTTCGTCGACTTCCATCTTCTGCTCTGACGCAGTGGCCGCCCAGGCCATTGAGGTCGAGAGCGCAGTTGCAACCAGTGCGGCTGCCAAAATCATAGGTTTCATGACGGAACTCCTTCAGTGTGAGATGAACGTTATCCCGGCATTACCACCCCATGCGGCCGGGCCGATTGACGATGGGGTGGCGGTGCTGGCTTAGCAGCCGGCTGTCTTCTTGAAGGACTTGGAGCTATTCTTGCCGTCCTTCTCAAAGCGGGCACGGATCTCGTCGCCTTCGACGATGCGCTTGTCCTTGAATTTATCCAAGGTCAGCTCGTCGGTGATGGTGATGGTAACGGGTGTGCCGGCCTTGGCGTCCTTGAGGATGGCCGTGGCTGATTTTCCGTCGGCAGCCAGCGTGATCTTGGTGATCGGACCGACCATCTTGCCTTCTTCGGCGGCAGCGCTGCCGACAAAGGCCAAGCTTGAAAGACCCAGGGCCACGGAAATAAGGGTTGCAGAAAGTTTGCTGTTCATTTGGGATACCTCTATTTAATGTATTAATAAATTACTAACAACTTATATATGAAGGCGTATTGGCTAAATACAAGTCATACAAGTCATACAGATCAGAATTTGACCTCGAAGGTGGCGTACAGGTTGGTGGCGTTTTCCAGTGGTGTCGTGGTCATCATCTGGCCGTTGACGTCACCGATTGCCACCGGGGCACCGACCCAGTTGTTGCTGCCAGTGTAGTCAAATTTGTAATATTGCACACCGAGGCGGAAGAATGCCTTGCTGAAGAAGGACGAGATCGGTTTTTGATCGAGTTCCTGAATAAAGTAGGCTTCATACACATCGCCGCGCGTGCCGGCCTTGGCGGTCCACATGTCGTCCGCAGCCGGCGCAAAGGTGATCCAGTTCTTGGAACCATGGTTGTACTCAAGGCCGAACTTGGAGTTCGATGGCAAGTCATAGCGCATGCCCAGCGCGATCGACGTGCCGGTCTTGCTGGTCGGTGCTTCGGGGTTGAAGAAGGAACCCGTCATCAAGCCCTGGAAGCCGAACTGCGCCGAGACGTTCTGGTTCGGATGGGTTTTGCTCACGCCCAGATCACCAAAGACATTGAGCTTGCCCGGGCCGATGTTCTTGAAGGTGCTCATGAAGCCGATGCCGAACCAGTCGATATCGCCCAGGTTGGTCTTGGCCACGGTGTCACCAAAGTAGGTGTTGCTCATGGCCGGCGCATCAAAGATGTTCATGCCACGGTTCCACTGCAACCAGACGCGCAGCGGGTCGGTGTCGATTGGAATAATCGCCACGCCGAGCATGTCGGTGTCTTTCAGCGAGTTGCCCTTGAAGTCGGTAAAGCCGGTCTCCAAACCGCGGCCGTAGCAGATCTTGGCGTAAGCGCCGGCAAAGCCGTCGATGTCGGGCGCGTAGCCGATGGTCATGCCGTCAAAGGCGTAGTCCACCAACATGGAAGGTGTGCCGCCGTTGCCCGGATTGGGCCGGTTGTCACGCAGATTGCTCGGAGCGCCGCCGGTGGACGGGCGCCGTCCGACCGACAACCAGATCGGCTCGTCGGCGATATTGCTCCAGGTGGCGTAAACGCGGTCGACATTGAGGTAGCTGCTGGAGGGTACATGCCCCAGCGTGCCGTCAAAAACACCCACGCGGTCGGCAAAGAAGGGTGCGCTGCCGGCATTGGTGATCGAGCCTTCATTTTGCGAGCCAAAGACCTTGTACATGTTCAGATGCGCGTTGACGCTGATGTCCTGCGTGGCCTTGGCCCCCAGGTCCAGACCGAAGCGGCTGCTGTAGAGGGCGGTGTTCTTGGGCTTGTAGGCGGGAATAGACGCTGCCCCAGCATGCCCGGCCAAAACCGGGTTAAACTCTAAAGAATTAGGATTCAACATGCCTCCAAGCATGGCATTCAATCCAGCCGCAGTTGGTACTGCCTGTTCATAGGTTGTCACGCCGTTAATCATCGCAGCAAGTTGGGGCATCATTGCTGCGGTTGCATTGGGCAAGCCACTGCTGCTGTATGGCGAACTTGCTAGGGAAAAGAATTTATTGACGTCCATAAAAGGCTTGCTCTCGCCTTGCAGGCTGTCGATGCGGAAACGGTAATCACCGCCCACGCTCAGCCACTTGCTCAGCGACTTGTCTTCAAGCTTGCCCAGTTGGCGCTTGAGCTCGGCCACTTCGGTCGCCTGGGGCTGGGCTTGGGGCTGCGCCTGGGCCGCTTTTTGCTCATTGGCAGTGACCTGACCCTTCAATGCCTGCAGCTCGCGCGACAGGTCATCGATCTTTTTCATCAAGTCGGCATCCGCCGCACTGGCCACCAGCGGCAGCCAAAGGGTGGCCAACAAGGTCACGAGCACTTTTTTCTTAAACGTCTTGTTCACGAGATTCTCCAGAAGGTTGCGAAAGTTGAATGCGGTTTGCCGGCGTTAGTGCCGTTTGCCTGGCGTTGGCTCTTCATCCGGGCCAAGATCCTCCCAGCCGGTGATCATGGCCTTGACCTGCGAGGTGAGGTTGTGGCCGGTGGTTGCCAGGTACAGGTGCGAGATCAGGAACGCCAGCATCAGGAAGGCGCCCAGCGTATGCACCGTGGCGACCCACTGCAGCTGCAGGCTGGTCAGGCCCCAAGCCGCCCAGCTCGAGTAGAACAGGTAGAGCCAGCCGGAGATCCAGATCATGGGGCTAAGCAGGGTCAGCACCGCCAGATAGGTCAGCCGTTGCAGCGGGTTGTGCTTGTTGCTCACGCTAGGGCGGAACGGATGCGGTTCATCCTTGAAAATGCCCGACGAATAGTAGTTGGCCACGGCCACGATGTTGTGTGTGGTCGGGATGTAATGGCGCCACTCGCCGCTGACGATGTGCCAGAAAATCGCAAAGATCCACAGACCCACAAGGGTCCAGGCGGCGATGGTGTGGTAGTCCACCGCTTTCCCGAAGCCAAAGATGGAATACGTGCCGTGCACCTCGAAGCCGGTCAGCAGCATGAAAATGATCAGTGCTGCCTGGCACCAGTGCCAGAAACGCTCAAAGGGTTTGAAGAGATAGACGCGTGACATGAAGGTTCTCCTGATTAACGATTGCGTTTGTTCGCGACGATGCGGATCAGGCCGTGGCCCAGCACACCGAGCAAGACCAGGGCGGCAACGAGCCAGCCACCGATTTCAAGCCAGCGGGCGTGATCACGAGTGCGACCTGGCATGTAGACGCCGTCGATCTTGTCGAGCCGGCCCTTGCTGGCATGGCATTCCACGCAGCCCAGCGCTTTTTCCTTGGGCGCCACCATGTGGGTGGTGGGCCACATGCTCTGGGTTTCGATGAAGTCGACCTTGCCAGAGAACTTGACGCCGCCTTTGGTCATGCCTTCGGTGACCGCCTTCTCCCAATTCAGGTTTTTCCAGTAAGCAGTGTCGTCATTGCCCGCGAGGTGGGTGATAACCAGCGTCTTGTTGACCGGGTCATACTGCTGCTTGCCGGTGAACAACTTGATCGGCCAGATCATCGACTTGCCATCGGTGGCGCTACCTTCATAGTTGTTGATCTTGATGGGCTGGTCGGCCTTTTCAAGCTTGTCGGTAATCAAGGTGTACTTGTTGACGCCGTTCATCCAGATGTACTCGGGCGTGACGTTTTCGGCCCACTTGAAGTCACCCTTGATCGTCATGTAGGTGTCGTAGTCGTTTTCGTCGCGCAGGGTCTGGAACTTGCCGTCCGGGCCGAGTTTGCCGGCCGTGGACCAGTCCCAGCTCATCTTGGTCGGGACGCCGCCACGGGCAAAGGCCGGAATGTGGCAAGTCTGGCAGGCGATCTTGGCCGTGTGCTCGTTGAGCTTGACGACTTTGTGCGGTGCTTGTCCGTGGCATTCCTGGCAAGTGACGGCCTTCGTTTTGTCGGCCTCGCCGCGGATATGGGCGGGACCTTTGTCCTTGGCGGTGGGCGCGTAGCGGCTGCCCGACACGTCGTGACCGTCGGTCTTGTGGCAGGTGGTGCAGCTGAAGTTCAGGCCCTCGGCGTCCATGTGCACGTCGAGCTCTTTGCTGGGCATGCTCAGCGAACTGTCGAGGTCACCGTGCTTGACGCCATCACCGCCGCCGCCCTTGAAGTGGCAGCCGCCGCAGGTGTCGCGCGTGGTCTTGCCGACCTTCTGGGCAATTTCCTTGAGATTGGTACCACGAACGATCTTGCCCGAGCCGGGCGGGTATTCCGTGTCCTTGGCCACCGGTGCGCCGCCAAAACCACCGGGTTTGGTGTATTTTTGCGTGTTGTCGTGGCAGACCAGGCAGTCGACATTGACCTCGGAGCTAAAGTCAAACTTGTCGTCGACCATGCCCATGCCGATATGGCAGCTGGCACAGGCGGCTTCATTGGTACGAACGGAGGTGCAGAAGTTGTTGACGACGTTTTTCTTGCCCAACAGCTGACCGGTTGCGGGGTCTTTGTATTCCCACTTCCAGTGCGTCGTCTTGTGGATCTGCTTGGACGCCTCGGTGTGGCAGCTCAAGCAGGCCTTGGTAACCGCTTGGCCGGAGGCAAAGTCCTGATCCAGCACCTGAAATTTGCTGTGGTCGGCAGTGGTGTTCGTCCAACCCTGGGCGTGATCCCCTGGTAAGGCGATTTTCGGCGCCGCTTCAGTGGCCGCCGGCGCTGCCGCAGGCGCTGCCGCAGTAAAAAAGATGGCTGCTATGGCTGCAACCAGTAGATATCGACTACGCATCAAGAACTCCTACTTTACAAGCGGTAGTGCCCAGCCGCGACGGCGAACTGGCAACACTATAGGGTTAATACTAGTGATTAAGCCTGCGTAAAGTTCTGATGTAGATCAATGTATCGGTATGTGCTTATGGAGGCTCGCACCTATTCGCGGAATCGGCTATCTGTTAGCAACAATGAAATGCGTAAATCAAAAAAAATGAAGTGACTCGATTGCGCCAGCAGACAGGTGGTGGCCTGCATGCAACCGCTTGACGGCTATTGGGCGATACCGATCAGGCCGGCTTGAAGTGACCCTCAATCTCGATCTTGGTGCAGACCGCGCGGCAGAGCGCCGGTATCCGCTCATCGGTGATGCGGTAATAGATTTGCACACCGTCACGGCGTTTGCCGAGCACCCCGTTTTTATACAGCGTGTTCAGGTGTTGCGACATATTGGGCTGGGTGGTGCCGATTTTGCTGAGCAGGTAACTCACGTTCTTCTCGCCGTCGCACAGACAGCTGATGATCTTCAGGCGCATCGGTGCCGACATGACCCGAAACAACTCGGCGGCCAGCTCAAACACCTCGTCGGGTCGATCGAGATCGGAGGGAATGGCATGTTCTTCAGGTATTGTCATGGGTGCGCGGAAAGGGTGGTCTCTTCGTTCTATTCATTCGAATATACGCTGATTGTGCAATAGCGCCCCCCGCAATAACCCCATTGCGCGCCCCGAAAGCACACGGGGCACCAATGCCAGGCGCCTTACAAGCTGGTCACAAAGTCAGTTGGATCCGGACGGAGGCGCGGCGCTTTGCGTTTGGACGCCGTGCCCACGTTGATGAAACACACCGCTTCTTCGCCCGTCTGCAGTTGAAACAGGCTGCGCATATGCGGTGAAGACATGGCCTGCCCGCTCGTCAGACCGGCACCAAACGCCATGCTGTGGGCGCTGAGCAACATGTTTTGCACAGCGCAGCCCACCGAGACCATGCGCTCCAACATCGGAATATCGGGGTCACGCGGACCCAGGCACGCCACAACCAGCGCCAGCCACGGGGCACGATGCGCTTTTTCGCGCGCCGACTCGATTTGTTCGGTGGTGGCGCTGGCGTCGCGATCCAGCAACGCCTGTGCAAACACTTCAGCCAGCTCAGCGCGTTTGCCGGCCGGCACCAACACAAAGCGCCACGGCCGCAACTGGCCATGGTCGGGCGCGGCAGCGGCGGCACGAAACAATTGCTCGATTTGTGCCGCCGACGGGCCGGGCTCGCTCAGGCGCCGGGGCAGGATATTTTGCCGGGAGCTGATCAGCGCTTCGACGAAAATGGCTTCCTGGCTCGGGCTTGCAGCAGCAACATCTGAATGTCGAGCCAGAGACTCCGCGCCACGAGGCATGGGCAGCTCACTCATTATTTGATACCTCGTAAGACCGTGAACGTGACAATTACCTGTTTGATTTTAAGTTCGCAACATTTGAACGACGAAATGAGAAACCACGCCCAAGGCGTATTCCGAAGTCTGCCCATTGGCAGGCTAACCCAGACCTAAACTGCCATGAACTGCCTGACCACCGCCTGGACTGCCTTTGAGCCTGAGTTGCGCGGCTGGCTGCGCCGGCGCGTCGGCAATGCGGCGCTGGCGGACGACTTGCTGCAAGACCTGTTTTTGAAGGCGCTGCGCCAGGGTGAGCGCTTTTGCGCGGTCGAGAACGCGCGGGCCTGGCTGTTCGAGGTGGCGCGCAACACGCTGGCGGACCATTTGCGGGTTGCGCGCCCCATGGTGGAATTGCCCGACGATCTGGTCGCACCCGTTGAGGACGCCGACACGGTGGACACGCTCACCGCCTGCCTGCCGCGCGTGCTCAGCGAGTTGAGCGCGGACGACCGCGAAGCCATCACGTTGTGCGACCTGCAAGGCATGGCACAAGCCGACTTTGCCAAAGCCAAAGGCTTGAGCTTGAGCGCGGCCAAATCCCGGGTGCAACGCGCCCGGCTGCGTCTGCGCACGCAAATGAGCCTGGTCTGCCAGGTGCAGGTGGATGACGGCGGCCACGTCAGCGACTTTGTACCGCGTCTGCCGATCTGAGCTCGTCATCGGTCTTTCAATGTTCGGCAGGCCCGGCCCCGAGCAGGCTTTGCACCAGGCGCTTGACATCAGTAATGCGGAAGACGCCTGGAGCAAGCGCAGGAAGAGTCTGGTCAGCCGCCATGATCAGCGGTAGCTTGAAGTCCTCCAGATGACTGGTGCCGTGCTGGCGCTCATGGCCGGCGTGGTCGCTCGTCACCACGACCAGGTAACGGCCGCGTTGGGCAACGTCGCCCAGCAGCGGCGCCAACGTCCGGTCGATATACGTCAGCTCGTCCAGATAGCCTGCAGATAGCCAGCCGGAGTCGGCTCCGGCGTCTTCGAGCCCGCTGATGTGAAGAAAGACGAAACGTCTGCCAGGCTGTCTGAAAAAAGCGCGTGCCCGGTCAATGCCGTCATCCCGAGCGAGCGCATGTTCGTCCACCGCCGCGCTGATCAGGTAACCCAATTTTGGTTTGGCATAAAAATAGGCCGTCTGAAAGCCGCGCTGTTTGGCCACGTCCAGCAGCGTTTCCCGTGCCACCTGCGGCAGGCCCGGCTTCCAGTCGTTGTCTTGCTTGCCGCTTTGCGCGGGCGCGAGGCCGGTCAACATAGCGGTGTGCGCGATCAGGGTCTGCGGCGGCGTGACGCTTTGGCCCTGCAAGGTGTAGCGCCCCGAGCGCATCAGGCGGTGCAGTGTGGGTGAGGCCTGCTCGCTCAGCGCGGCCGGATGCAGGGCGTCAATCGAGACCATGAGCACAGTCTCGACCTCGCGGGCCAAGGCGGAGCCGGCCAGCAACCCACAAAAAAATAAAAGCCAAATCTTCATCGCTTTCATACCTCACAGAAAAGTGTTCCGGCTCGCGCCTTTGCCGACACTACGTGACCATCGGCGACGGCTTTCAGTGGCTCAAAAAAAGTAACGTGCATAAACCTCCAGGCGCTGGCTGGAGGCCTTTTCATGGAACTCGGTTTGCGCCTGCCCCGCCAGCAGCATGAGCCGCGCGCGCAGCTCCCAGTTGGAAAAGCCGGTGTAGCTCAACTCGGGCGTGATCTGATAGCTATGGTCATTCAAATTGACCATGGTGGTAACCGAGGCCGCGCCGTAGACCCAGTTGAAGGGCTCGCTGACGCTGGCTTTCAGGTACAAATAGTCCCGCCCGGGGTTGGGCCTGCCGTAACCAGACTGGGCCACGCTGCGTGCCTTGTTGGCCAGCGCCGCCGATGCGCCGGGGTTCAGGGCCAGGTCCAGAAACTGGTAGTAGGCATCGAGCTCCTGTGCGCTGTAACCCGCGCCGTTGCGGTAGTACTCGGCGATCCAGGTCACCTCAGCTTGGGTCAGGTAACGCAGACCCAGCAGGTACGAGTCCACGTCCACCCGCTCGCTGCTGCTGATGCCATTGGCGCTCACGGTGGTGCGCGTCGCGTCCAGGGTGCGGGCCCATTCGCCGTGAATCTCCAGCGCCGGGCTCAGGTTGCGTGAAAAGTCCACGCCAAAGCTCGCGGGCCGCGCGCCCTGGCCGCGCCACATCAGGTCAATGTCGGTGTCCCACGCCAGCAGATACAGCTTGGCGGCAGGGTTCAGGTCCCGACTTTGGCCAAAATCGCTGTTCATGCTGCCATCGGTTGGCACCACCAAGCCCATCAAACTGACGGTGCTGACCGGCCCGCTCAGGCTTTTGGTCCATTCGCCACTGGCCATCACAAAGCCCTCGCGCGAGGCTTGCGGGTCGTTGGCATCTTTGGGCCGCTCCACCATCGCCACCGGGCTCCAGGCGTAACCCTTGCCCCAGCGCTGCACGCGTTTGCCCGCATCAACCGTCAAACCAGGGCCGGCGCTCCAGCGCAGGCCACCTTCCATCACACTGGGCTTGCGGGTGCTGCTCACCAGCGCATCGTCGGCCTGGCTGGCCTGCGCGCGCGCATCGAGCACAAAGTCGCCCAGATTCAACTTGCCACTGAGCTCCAGAGTCGTGGTGCTGCGCAGCAAGTCATCGCGCCCAGGCTCACCCGGGTACGCCAGTTTGAAGGCCGGGCTGCCTGCACGCAGCTTGAGCCCTTCTTCTTTTAGCTCGACGTAGCCCGAGAACTCAAAGGTTTTTTTGTCGAATTCAGAGGCATCAAAGCTGAATTCTTCAGCGCTGACGAACGGGCTCCAGGACAGCACCCCAAGACTCAGCGCCGCCAGTGCAACACGCCCTTGGCCGAGGGTGACATTCACTTGCGCAGCTCCTCCAGCCGGGGCATAAAGCCCTGCGTGAATACTTCATCGGCAAAGTCGCGCTTCTTCAGGCCCGAATACAGCATGACCGACTTGTAGCCCTTGTACAGCGGGCTGTCGGTCTCAATGGTGGCCGGGCGCTTGATGCCAGCGCCAAAGTCCTTGATGTCTTTGAAATGCAGGGTTTTGAGCAGCATGCCGCTGCTGGCATAGGCCTCTATGTCGACGGGCAGGATGAGTTTCTTGTCCACGGTCATCGTCAGCTTGTCATAGGCGACCTCACCGGTTTTCGCCTTCAGGTGCAGGGTGTAAGTCTTTTCCGACTCGTCGACCGAGGCCACGTCGTATTCCTGCGCGTAGTCCAGGCGCATGATGTCGGCGTTGTTGAACACGCCGCCCGTGATCGACTGCAAGCTGGTGATGCGTATCGGCTTGCCCACGCTGGGCAGGTACATCCACATGTTGTCGCCCTGGCGCAAGGTGCTGCGGCCCTTGTCGCTAGCCGGCTGCAGGAACACACTGGCGGTCTGGTCCTTGCCTTTTTTCACAGAGAACAGCACAAATTCCTTCTTGTTGCCGTTGGGCTCGATGTTGATCAACTTGCGGTACGACTCATAAGACTCGGGCTCCAGGTTGCGGTCGAGTTTTTTGAGAATGGCAACGCCATCGACGGCAAAGGCCAACAAGGGGGCGCACAGCGCAGACAGGGCGATCAGTTTGAGGAATTTCACGGTGGCTTTCTCGCTAATTTCTAGAGGTTCAGACATGGCGCAGTGCATCAATCGGGTCCATGCGGGCCGCGCGCCAGGCCGGCTGCAAACTGGCCAGGCCCGACACCAGCACCGCCAGGCCCAGCACCCCCAGCACCTCCACCGTGGCCAGCATCGGGCGCAGCGTGATTTGCTCGCGGCCAAAGTTGAAGACGATCGGGTAGAGGTTGAGCAATGCCACCACGGCGTAACTCAAGGCGACACCCGCTGCCGCACCGGCCAGGCCCAGCAGCAGACCCTCGCTCAGAAAAATTGCCATCAGCTTGCGCGGCTGGGTGCCGATGGCGGCGAGCGTGCCGATCTCGCGGATACGCTCATAAACGGCCATCAGCATCACGTTCATCACACTCACCAGCACAATGGCCACCAGCATGATGCGGATGAAAAAGGTCATCATGTCGATCATTTTCACAATGTTCGCAAAGGGCGACAGTTCAGCCCAGGTGTGCAGCTCGGTGGCAGCTTTGTCTTCCTTGTTGCGGATGGCATCAAGCGCGGTCGCCAGGCGTTTTTGCGCTGCAGAGAGCTGGTCGATATTTTTCAGCCGCACCGCCACTTCCATCACCTCGTCTTTGTCCATGCGCAGCAACTCGCGCGCATCCTTGATGTCGATGTAGCCGTCACGCCCGCCCGGGCCGGTGACACCCTCCAGAATGCCACCGACGATGAAGGTCTTGCCATTGACCGAGCCTGAGGCATTGGTGGCCACCAGTACCACCGAGTCACCGAGTTTGACCTTCATGCCGCGCGCCAGCAGCGCCGGCACCAGCACTTTGCCGGGCGCCACCAGTGGGCCGGTCTTGTCGCCTTCGCTGATGCGCTGGCGCAGCGCGGGCACAGCCAAGTCTTCAGCTGCAGCGTCAACGCCGTTCAAGCGGATGCTGCTGTTCTCGGTGAAATTGCTGAACATGGCGCCGAGCTTGACGCGCTTGGAATAGGCCGCCACGGCCGGGTCGGCCTTGAGCGCGTCTTCGATCAGCCCGACGGCGCGCGGCTGCAGGCTCATGGTCAGCGGCAGGTTGTCCATGGACGCGGTATAGCCTTTGCGGTGAATCTGCAAATGCCCGAGCATGCTGTCGGTGATCGAGCCCACCATGGTTTGCTTGAAGGAGCCAGCGGCGGCCACAAACAGCAAGAGCGCCACCACCCCCAGCGTGATGAGCAAGGCGGTGAGCAGGGTGCGGCGGCGATAGCGCAGCAAATTGCGCATGGCCAATTTCAGGGTCGAGCTCATGCGGCAACTCCTTGCGGGTTCAGGCGACCATCTTCAAGCGTGAAGATCTGCTCGGCCTCCTGCATGATCTTGGGGTCGTGGGTGGAAAAGATGAAGCTGGTGCCAAAGTCGTTGCGCATGGCTTTCATCAGGTTGAGCACGCGGTAAGCGGTGTCATGGTCCAGGTTGGCGGTGGGCTCGTCGGCCAGCACCAGCTTGGGCTCGCCCACCAGCGCCCGCGCCACCGCCACGCGCTGCTTCTGCCCGCCCGAGAGTTGATCCGGCCGCTTGTTCGCTTGTTCGGTCATGCCCACGGCAGCAATCATCTTGTTGACCTGTTCGCGCCGCTTGTCCTGCGACCAGCCGCGCACCATCAAGAGCGGGTACTCGATGTTTTCATAGACGCTGAGCACCGGCACCAGGTTGAAGTCCTGAAACACAAAGCCCAGGTGCTCACCGCGAAAGGTGGCGGCGGCGCTGCGCGAGAGTGTGCTGATGTCGGTGCCGTGTACCAGCAAAGTGCCGCTGCTGGGGTGGTCCAGGCAACCAATCAGGTTGAGCAGGGTGGACTTGCCACTGCCGGAAGGGCCGACAAAGGCAGCAAAAGCGCCCTCGCCGATTTCAAAGCTGATGCCCTTGAGTGCGGGCACCTCCTGGTCACCGACCCGGTAATTCTTGCTGATGTTCTGGGCCTGTATCAAGGGCATTTTTCTCTCCATTGGATGGCGCGGGTGCAGCCCGTTGTTGTTACTGAACTGGAAGACGCGTTCTTGGTTAAAAAGACGCAGCGCTGCTGGCTTTGCCTGCGCTTCTTCGCACCATTTGAGCGCGACCCGGTCAGTTTTGTGTTGAGCAAAAGCACTGTTTTGCATCGCCACGTTGCAGGGCGGCCTGGCGTTACAGTGGCTTACAAACGCCGGTCAGCGTAGCGCCGTGCTGCCTGATGGCACACCGACCATGAGTGCTATATGTTTTTGATAGCTACTCACGCAGCATTGACGTGGGCTAGAGGCCGATTTTATATAAATTTTTGGCCAATCTGCATCTTTTGCGCTGTGGACCCGTCTTCACTGGCATGAGCACCCTCACCTCTCCCGCTAAATCCTGGCCGACGCGCCAGCCCGTCGTCTTCCTGATTCTGGCCGCTGTGGCTTGGCTGGCGCTGTACCAGATACTCAACCCTGCGGCTGAAGGGCTGGTCGCGGCCCTGCCGGTGGACCGCGCCAGCCACCTGGGCGGCGCGCTGCAATTTTTCTTTTACGACACGCCCAAGGTGCTGATGCTGCTCACCGGCGTGGTGTTTGTCATGGGCATGATCAACAGCTATTTCACACCCGAGCGCACCCGCGCGCTGCTGGCCGGTCGCTCGGAGGGCGTGGCCAACGTCATGTCGGCGTCGCTGGGCATCGTGACGCCGTTTTGCTCCTGCTCGGCCGTGCCGCTGTTCATCGGCTTTGTGCAGGCCGGTGTGCCGCTGGGCGTGACCTTCTCGTTCCTGATCTCGGCGCCCATGGTCAATGAAGTCGCGCTCACCCTCTTGTTTGGCATGTTCGGCTGGAAAGTCGCCCTGCTGTACCTGGGCCTGGGCCTGAGCGTGGCGATTGTGGCGGGCTGGATCATTGGCCGCCTGAAGATGGAGGCGTATCTGGAAGACTGGGTGCGCGACATGCCCAAGATGTCAGCTGATTTTGAAGCCAGCGGCATGACGCTGGGCGATCGCATCGAGGGCGGCTTTAGCGCCGTGAAAGAGATTGTCGGCAAGGTCTGGCCCTACATCCTGGGCGGCATTGCGCTGGGCGCCCTGATTCACGGCTATGTACCCGAAGAATTCATGGCCAGCTTCATGGGGCGTGATGCCTGGTGGTCGGTGCCGCTGGCCGTTCTCATGGGCGTACCGATGTACACCAACGCCGCCGGCGTGATCCCGATCGTGCAGGCCCTGCTGGCCAAGGGCGCGGCCCTGGGCACGGTGCTGGCTTTCATGATGAGCGTGATTGCGCTGTCTTTGCCCGAAATGATCATCCTGCGCAAGGTGCTCAAGGTGCGGCTGATTGCCACCTTTGTGGCGGTGGTCGCCAGCGGCATCCTGCTGGTGGGCTTTGTGTTCAACGCTGTGCTTTGAGCCACTGGCACCGCGGCCCGTTTTTGACCTCAATTTCGTTTTAACTTCACTGCAACTTCAAGGAACCCTCATGGACATCAAAGTACTCGGCACCGGTTGTGCCAACTGCAAAGCCACCCTCGCCCTGATCGACCAGATCGCCCAAGCCAAAGGCGTCGCGGTCAAACTGGAAAAGGTGGAGGAGTTGCGCGACATCATGGGCTATGGCGTGATGAGCACGCCCGGCGTGGTGATCAACGGCAAGGTGGTGCATGCCGGGGGCGTGCCGAGCCGCGACAAGATTGAGCAATGGCTGGCAGCCGCGTAATTTGACACAAGGAAGCACAAGATGAATCCGCAAAAAAAATTCCACTTTGTCTTTTCATTGGTGATGGGCGCCATGATGATTTTCCTGATGACGCTGGTCATCACTTTTGTCAATGTCGGTTTGAGTGAAAACTTTGTCCGGCTATGGATGAAAGCCTTCGGCATTGCCTATGTCGTGGGCGTGCCGGTGATTTTTTTCCTGGCACCGGTCGCGCGCAAAATGACCGGGCGGCTGCTGGGTGTGCCTGGTTGATGCCATCGCGCGCTCTGGCGCAGTTGGTGATCGTGTGGCGGTGTCGTTGCATAAGGCCCTTCCAGCCCCCGGTCTATTGACGACCAGCAAGGATCTTGCCTGCCACCTCGTTGAAAATATCTTCCCGTCGTGCCTCGCTCCCTGTGAGTCTGCACCTGGATTCATTTGATATTTGATCATTCACCGGACAAATCGCGCCCCTGGCCAGGTTCGCGGGGCGTTGCGCTGGTTCTGTCAATACTGGAGACTCCCTCATGGACAAACCCAACCATTTATTTCACGAACTCTTTGCGCAGTTGGGCCTGCCCGATGACGAGCAGGGCATCGGGCAGTTTCTGCGGGCACACACACCCCTAGCCTCTGACATCAAACTGCCTGATGCCCCGTTCTGGACCCCAGCGCAGGCAGCGTTCCTGCGAGAATCGCTGTGTCAGGATGCGCAATGGGCCGTACCGGTCGATCAACTGAATGCCGCCCTGCGTGGGCCAGAAGGAACAAAGTAATTGAGTACCGGACACGACCACGCCCATGGCCACGCGCCGGCCAACTTCAACCGCGCGTTCGCCATTGGCATCGTGCTCAATCTGGCGTTCGTCGGCATCGAGTCGTTTTATGGCTGGCGCGTCAACTCGCTGGCCCTCTTGGCTGACGCCGGACACAACCTGAGCGACGTCGCCGGCCTGGTGCTGGCGTGGGGCGGCGCACTGGCGGGGCGCTTACGCCCGGATGCGCGCCACACTTACGGCTGGAAGCGCGCCTCGATCCTCGCGGCCTTTGCCAATGCGCTGCTGCTCCTGGTGGCGATGGGCGCGCTGGCATGGGAGGCCATGGGGCGGCTGCTCTCATCCGAGGTGTCCTTGCAGGAACAAGGGGTGACCATCATGGTGGTGGCGGGCATTGGCATTGTCATCAACACCGCCACCGCGCTGCTGTTCATGCGCGGGCGCGAGAGCGACCTGAACATTCGCGGAGCCTTTTTGCACATGGCGGCCGATGCCCTGGTGTCGGCTGGCGTGGTGGTGGCCGGGGCGCTGACACTCTGGATGGGATGGACCTGGCTGGACCCGGTGGTGAGTCTGGGCATTGCGGCCGTTATTTTGTGGGGCACCTGGGATTTGTTCAAGCAGTCCCTTCACATGCTGTTTGATGGCGTGCCGCAGGGCATCGACCTGCTGGCGGTGCGCGACTGCCTGGCGGCGCTGCCCGGCGTGAGCCGGGTGCATGACCTGCACATCTGGGCCATGGGCACCTCGCAAACCGCGCTGACGGCGCATCTGGTGATGCCGCAGGGCCACGCCGACGACGCATTTCTGCAAAACGCCACCGAGCAGATGCACGATCGGTTTGAGATCACGCATGTCACCCTGCAAGTCATGAAGGAGCCGTTCACGGCGCCTTGCGGCCATTTGCCCGCAAGCGCCGCGACCACAAAGCCAGCCACCGCCGTGGCAAATGACCATGACCATGACCATGACCATGCCGACGATCACGATCACGATCATGCGCATGCGCACTAGTGGACGAAACCCGTGCTTACGGGCCGGCCCTGGGTCCGCGCGGCAGCTTGAGCGTGGCGCACAGGCCGCCTTGCGGGCGGTTGGCAAGTACCAGGTCGCCGCCGTGCAGCAATGCAATGTCTTTGGCGATTGACAAGCCCAGCCCGACACCACCGGTCGCACTGTTGCGCGACGCGTCGAGGCGGTAGTAGGGTTCGGTGACGCGGGCGAGTTCACCGGGCTCAATGCCCGGCCCCTCGTCTTCGACCATGATGCGCAATTCGCCTGCATCATCTTCTACGCGCAAATGCGCACAGGAACCATATTTGATGGCGTTGTCGATGAGGTTCTGCAACGCGCGGCGCAAGGCCGACAGGCGCCCCGTATAGGGTGTCTGCGCCTGGCCCTGGATGCTGATGTGGCGCCCGAGCACCAGCGCGTCTTCGCTCATGCTGGCCAGCAGCGCATTGATGTCAATCGGGCGCACGGCTTCGCTGGTCTGCAAACCGCGCAGGTAATCCAGGGTGGCATCAATCATGGCGGCCATGGCATCCAGATCAGCGGCCATCTGATCTCGCAGTTTCTCGTCATCAACCAGCTCGGCACGCAGGCGCAGGCGCGTGAGCGGCGTGCGCAAGTCATGGGAGACGGCCGCCAGTGCGCGTGAGCGCTCGTTGACCAGGCGTTTGATACGTGCCTGCATCCGGTTGAAAGCCTGGGCAGCGCGGCGCGTCTCCATTGGGCCGACTTCAGCCAAGGCGGGCGCATCGAGGTCACGGCCGAGCGTGTCGGCGGCTTGGGCGAGTTGCTTGAGCGGTTGGGTTGCCTGGCGCACGGCCAACATCACGACCGCGGTGACAATCATCAGCGTGACAAGCAGGCGCACGATCAGATCGCTGGGCAAAGCGGGGGTGCCCGGCTCGCGTCCGCCCGAAAATCTGACCCATTGCCCGTCGCGCAAGCGCACATCAAAGCTGCGCGGCATCATATTTCCGTGCATCATGCCCATGCCGGCGGCACTGCCCACCGGGCGGATTTCACGCGGACTGCCGAGCCGGTCGCTGAACAGGTTGTGCATCGCGCCGCGTGGCGGGTTCTGTGAGACTTGATCCCCGCTGATCAGGCTCACTTGCCAATTGCCATAGGACAGCGTTTCAAGCGCAGCGCTGCGCTGGGCTGGCGCAGTGGCCTCCAGGGCGCGTACAGCCTCAGCCATTCGATCAACAAAATTTTGCCCACGCGCCTGCGACACCACCGTGGCCCGCTCTCCCCATTGCAGCCAGAGACTCAGCCCCTGCGCCACCAGCAGCCCCAGCAGCAGGATCAGCGCCATGCGCACGAACAGGCTGGACGGCCAGGCCCGCCAACTCAGGCGCATTGAGCCTGCCTCTGCACGGTGGCGGCCAGCACATAACCCTCGCCGCGCACGGTCTTGATCAGTGTCGGCTCGCGGCTGTCGTCGCGCAGGCGCTGGCGCAGCCGGCTGACCTGCACGTCAATCGCGCGGTCGTACGCCTCGGCTTCGCGGCCATGGATCATTTCGGTCAACTGGTCGCGGTTCAGAACGCGGTTCGGGTGGTCCAGCAAAATGTGCAGCAGCCGGTATTCACCGCCCGACAAGGGCGTGGCGACGCCGTCGGGCGCGGTCAAAAGGCGTTCCGCCGTATCCAGACACCAGCCGGCAAAGCACAGACAGCGCGCCGATTCGGGCCGCAGATTGGGCGGCAGTGCGCGCGTGCGACGCAAGATAGACTTGATGCGGGCCAGCAGTTCGCGCGGGTTGAAGGGCTTGACCAGGTAGTCGTCAGCGCCCATTTCGATCCCCACGATGCGGTCGGTTTCCTCGCCGAGGGCGGTCAACATCAGCACCGGCAGGTTGGACTTGGCGCGCAGGTCACGGCAAAGCGTGAGGCCATCGGTGTCCGGCAGCATCAGGTCCAGCACCACCAGGTCAATCGCGTGCCGGTCCAGCGCCTGCCACATTTCGCGGCCGTCGCGAGCGGCCACGGCCTCAAAGTTGTTGCGCGTCAAGTAGTCCACCAGCAGCCGACGGATTTCCGGCTCGTCATCAACGATCAGAATGCAATCACGTTTTTCCATTATTTCGATCCTTGTCCACTCGGCGCGCACCAGCGCAACTGGGCGCGAGGTCTATTTTCAGCGCGCAGGCCTTATGTTTGTAACGCACTGTATCGCAAGGCCGATCTGCAATGCTGCGATGCAAATCAGTCCTGACGCGCAACACGCGGCTTACATCCGCGCGCTCCAATCATTCTCAAGGACGGCGGATTCGCCGCCGTCCTGCAGTCATACAAAACCGAAGGAATCCATCATGAAAACGACAACCCTCCTCAAGAGCATTTCTCTGGTCACCCTGCTGGGTGCCGCCTTGGCCGCGCCAGTGCTAGCGCAGCCTGGCCCCGGCATGTGGGGTGGCATGGGCATGGGCATGCAGAATGGCGGCCCCGGCGCTGGCCCCATGGGCCCCGGTGCACGTGGCATGGGTGGCATGGGCGGCGCGGCGTTGATGACCGCTGAAGAGCGTACCGCCATGATGACCAAGATGCGTGCGGTCAAGACCTATGACGAATGCAAGCTGCTACAAAGCGAGCAGCACAAGGCCATGGAAGCACGCGCCAAGGAGAAAGGCATCACCCTGCCGGAACCGCGGCAAAATCGCTGCGACATGATGAAAGCCCGTGGTCTGATTGGCTAATCTGCAATGTTCAAACCCGCCCTACTATTAGCGCTCATGTTGGCTGGCGGCACCGCTAGCGCAGCCGATCCGGTGACTGAGGCCATGCAGAAAGCCTACGCGCCCTATCGCGTCGCCCTGTACAAGACCGGCAACAACGCGAAAGACGACGCCCGGCAAGCCGTGGCGCGGGCCCAGCAGGGTTGGCGCCAGATTGCCACGCAGTTTGGCGCCCAGCCCCCGGCGCCATATGACCGCGACCCCGCCTTTGCCAGCTCGCTGGCTGAGGTGAGCCAGGTTTACGCGAAAGCGGCCACCGAGATCGACCAGGATCAACTCAGCGCCGCGCACAACACCCTGGAGCGGGCGCGCGAAGTGATGGCCGACATGCGCCACCGCAATCAGGTCATCATCTACAGCGACCATATGAATGCGTACCACACGCAGATGGAGGTCGTGATGGAGGGCGGCGCCAAGACCCTGGCAGGACCCAATGGCGTGCTTGAGTTGACTGCGCAAGTGGGGGCGCTGGACTACCTGGCCGCCAAACTGAAAAGCGAAGCAGCGGCAGAGAATTTGAAGAACGAAGAGTTCCTGTCGCTCAACAAGGCGGTCGGCCAGTCGGTCGCCGACCTCAAAGCCGCCCTGTTCGCACAGGACGCCGACAAGGTCAAGGCGGCCATCGGCAAGCTCAAGGGCCCCTACTCGAAGCTATTTGCCAAATTTGGCTGAGCCAATCGGGTGAGTGCTTCGCTCACCCGGGTCCTTGAGGCCCTTGCCGTTCCTGGCGTTTTTCCAGTAAAGGGGTGGACAACTCGACCGTTCGGGTTGTCGTATGCTTAAGCATGAGCTCCAGCAACCAAAATTCATTCGCACCCGTGAGTCCGACGCCTGATTCAACGCCTGGCACTGCACCTCTACCGAGCCGCAGTACGGCCGAGGCCCTGAACCAGGACTGCTTTTGTCGCACCCTGAATCAAAGCCGCTTGCGCGAGCAGATTGAGCGCGACCCCAGCCTCAAGGGGTTGATGCAAAGCATCACCGAAACCCGACCGCACCTGTTCTCGTCCACCGTTGTATTTCTGGCCAGCGAAACGGCGAAAAAAATGACGGCAACGATTGCCGCCATTGAGCGCGTGATCGGCTTGCCGGGCTACCAGGCCCAAGCCTTGGCGCGTGCCCCCGCGATAGCCCAACACACTTTTGGACCGGTCGGGGCCTGCATGGGTTTTGACTTTCATCTGGGCGTGCAGGGGCCGCAACTGATCGAGATCAACACCAATGCCGGTGGCGCTTTGCTCAATGTGGCACTGGCGCGGGCCCAGGAGGCCTGTTGCGAGGAAATGAACTGGGTCTTTGCGCCGAAAGCCTCGCCTGACACGCTGGAGCAAACTTTCTTTGACATGTTTGCGTTTGAATGGCAGCGCCAGCGCGGCAATGCCGCCCTGGGCTATGCCCTGATCGTGGACGACGACCCGCTCACGCAGTACCTGGCGCCCGAATTTGAGATGTTCCGACAGTTGTTCATTCGCCACGGCGTGGCCGCCAGCGTGGCTGACCCGTCAGAGTTGGATTGGCGCGAGGGCAAGCTCTGGCACGGGGCCCGAGTGGTGGACCTGGTCTACAACCGCCTGACTGATTTTTACCTGGCCGAGCCAAGACACCAGGCCCTGAAAAGCGCCTATGAAGCAGGCGCCGTGGTTTTGACGCCGCACCCGCGCTCGCACGCCCTGTATGCCGACAAGCGCAACCTGATCGCGCTCAGCCAGGATGATTTATTGGCGACCTGGGGCGCCTCCAGCGCAGACCGCCGCCTGTTGCAAGCGGGCGTACCGCAGACGCAGCTGGTGACATCTGAGCGCGCCGATGAACTCTGGGCCAGGCGCCGCCAGCTCTTTTTCAAGCCGGTCGCCAGCTTCGGCGGCAAGGCGGCTTACCGCGGCGACAAGCTGACGCGGCGGGTCTGGGGCGAGATTCTGGCCGGCGACTTTGTGGCGCAGGCCCTGGTGCCACCCGGCCAACGCCTGATTGAAGTCGACGGCGTGCAGACCGACCTGAAGTTTGACCTGCGCGCCTACACCTACCACGGGGTCGTCCAACTGCTGGCAGCGCGCATGTACGCCGGGCAAACCACCAACTTCCGCACCGAGGGGGGTGGCTTTGCGCCGGTGATTGTGCTGCCGCCGCAGACGCCGGCCACAGGGGAGCGCTGATGTGTGGCATTTGCGGTGAGCTGCGTTTTGACAACGCCGCACCAGATATGGCAGCCCTTGCGCGCATGTCCGACCAACTGGCGCGCCGTGGGCCGGATGACGCGGGCACTTACCAACACGGCCCACTGGCGTTTGGCCACCGGCGCCTGTCCATCATTGATTTATCAAAGGCAGCGCACCAGCCGATGGTGGACACTGCGCTGGCGTTGGCGCTGGTCTTCAACGGCACGATTTACAACTACCGCGAACTGCGCGCTGAGCTGCTCACCATGGGCTACACCTTCTTCTCGGAAGGCGACAGCGAAGTCATCTTGAAGGCCTACCACGCCTGGGGCGACCAATGCGTCAAGCGCTTCATTGGCATGTTTGCCTTTGCCATTTGGGATCAGCGCAGCGGCCAGTTATTTCTGGCACGGGACCGCTTTGGCATCAAGCCCCTGTACCTGAACCAGACCGGCAAGCGCCTGCGCTTTGCCTCCAGCCTGCCCGCGCTGCTGGCGGGCGGCGGGGTGGACACCACGCTGGACGCGGTGGCGCTGCACCACCACTTCACCTTGCACACCGTGGTGCCCGCGCCGCGCACGGTGCTCCAAGGCGTGCGCAAACTGCCACCCGCGTCGACCTTGCGGCTGGAGCCGGACGGCACCAGCACCCAGCAGGTTTACTGGACGCTGGACGCCACGCGGCTTGAAAAGGCGCTGCCCGAGGCCGAATGGCTGGCCGCCACCCGCGAGCAACTCGCACTGAGCGTCAAACGCCGGCTGCTCGCCGCCGATGTCCCGGTCGGCGTGCTGCTGTCAGGCGGGCTTGATTCCAGCCTGCTGGTCGGCTTGCTGGCGGAGCAGGTGCCTGATTTGCGCACCTTCTCCATCGGCTTTGAAGGTGTGGGCGCAGGCTCGGAAAAGGCCGACGAGTTTGAATACTCTGACCAAATTGCCCAGCACTTTCACACCCAGCATCACCAGTTCAGCATTCCCAACCAGGAGGTGATGCAGCGCCTGCCAGAAGCCGTTGCGCAAATGACCGAACCGATGGTCAGCCACGACGTGATCGCGTTTTATCTGCTGGCGGAACGCGTCTCCAAAGAAGTCAACGTGGTGATGTCCGGCCAGGGTGCCGACGAGGTATTTGGCGGCTATTTCTGGTACCCCAAGATGGAAGCAGCGCAAGGCTCGCCGCTGGAGCGCTTCAGCCAGCACTACTTTGACCGCGACCATGCGGAATACCTGCAAATGATCGCGCCGGCGTTTCAGGTGGGCGATGTCACATCCAAGCTGATTGCCGGCGAACTGAGCAAACCCCACGCCGACACTTTTCTGGACCAGGTCTGGCGCCTGGATGCCACCACGCTGATCGTGGACGACCCGGTCAAGCGCGTGGACAACATGCCTATGGCCTGGGGCCTGGAGGTGCGCGTGCCGTTTCTGGACCACGAACTGGTGGAACTGGCGGCGCGCATGCCCCCTGAACTCAAACTCAAGGAAGGCGGCAAGTTTCCGCTCAAAGCGATCTCACGCGGGCTGATTCCAGACGCGGTGATTGACCGGCCCAAAGGCTACTTTCCGGTGCCCGCGCTCAAATACGTGCGCGGACCCTTTTTGGAACTGATGCGCGGCATCTTGATGTCGGACGCCTGCATCAAGCGCGGGCTCTACCAGCGCGACTACGTGAACAAACTGCTGGCCGATCCGGAAGCACCCGAGCACTTCACCCGCATCCAGGGCAGCAAGCTATGGCACCTGGCGCTGCTGGAGTGGTGGCTGCAGGTGCATGTGGACAATTTGTAAGGCTTTTTGGCCTCTAGCTCACGTAGAATAGGCATATAACGCTATATTATTAATAGCAAATATGAGATTGAAAGCCGATGCCGTCTATCTGGACGGCTTCAGCCCCGCGGTGAATCCTGACATGTGGTCAAACACCACCCTGGGCGCGGTGGCGCAGCACTGCCACAGCGGCACCTGGCTTGCCACTTACACTGTGGCCGCTCAAGTTCGCCGCCGCTTCACTGAGCTCGGTTTCAGCGTTGAAAAATGCCCCGGCGTGCCACCCAAACGCGACCGGCTACAGGTGCATGTGGATAATGAATTCTTCAAAACAGACTAAAATTTTTCTTGCGGCAAAAAAATACA
This sequence comes from Rhodoferax sp., assembly GCF_010365055.1. Classification (GTDB taxonomy): domain Bacteria; phylum Pseudomonadota; class Gammaproteobacteria; order Burkholderiales; family Burkholderiaceae_C; genus Rhodoferax. The sequence continues at coordinate 16,776 of NZ_JAAFHA010000009.1, read as the reverse complement.
TCAACCGCACTTGAGCAAAGCCATACGAACCCTGTCGTATGTCGGCAAGGGAGGAAAAAATCAAAAACACTGATGAGCCACTGGCGCGTCTTGCCGGAAGCACTGACCCGCTGATTGCCGGGGCGCCGTCGCTGACACTGGCAAAGTACGGCGTCGCTGCGGTATTGATCGGCGCGGTGGCCTCTGTGATGGCGCTGGGTATCGTCGTACCAGAGGCGAGTATGCGCACTGTCGGGCCGCTCCTGCTGTTCTTGCTGGCGGCTTTGGGTTGGTATCTTCTTTCTCACGGCAGGATTTATGCCACTATTTGTTTGCTGACGTTCGGCGTCTGGGCCGTGATGACAGGGATCGCTGTCTTTGTGGGCGGTGTGCGGGCACCGGTGGTCATCGTCTATCCGGTGCTTATTTTGATGGCGGGTTGGCTGCTCAACGCACGCGTAGCGCTCCTGCTGACCACCCTCACCGTGCTGGCAACGGTTGGCTTATTCCTGGCCGAATCCTGGGGTTTTCTGCCACCACCGCTGCCCTCACCCGTTGTGATTTACTTCGGCGATCAAATTTTGATGTATCTCCTGTCGGCTGCACTGGTGGTTTTTGTCTTGCGCGCCTACCAGAATCGCTTGCATGAACTGCGCACAGCCAGCAGCGATCTTGAACGTCGCACGCTAGCCCTGCAGGAAAGCAAGGCTGAACTGCACCGCGCGCAAGCGGTCGCCAAAGTAGGAAGTTGGGTCTACGACATGACGCAGGAAACAATGAGTTTGTCGGCCGAGACCTGCCGTATCTTCGGGTTGGTCGAAGGCACAAGCATCAGTCATGCCGCCTACCTGTCGCAAGTTCATCCGGCCGACCGGAATGAGTTGGAACACGCCTGGCAGCGCGCACTGCAAGGCGATGCCTTTGACCACGCGCACCGCATCCTGGTCGGGGAAACAGTGCGGTGGGTTCGACAAAAGGCCGAATCAGGACTGGCCTCCGATGGGCTGAAGCGACGCGCCGTGGGCATTACGCAAGACATCACCGATCTCAAACAGGCGCAGGCCGCGTTGCAGGAAAGCAAGGAACGCTACCGCACCATGATCGAATGGACGCCCGAATCGATCCTGGTACACCGGCAGGGCCAAATTCTTTATGCCAACCCGGCGGCGATCAAGCTGTTTGGCGCACCAGATGCCTCCAGCCTATTGCGCAAATCAACGGCCGAACTGATTCATCCGGACGATTTGAAAGTGCAAACCGAGCGTATGAAGAACATCAATGACCATGTGCCTATCACGCCCATGGTGGCAACCCGGTTTCTCAAGCTCGATGGCCGTGTGATTGACGTTGAAGTGCAGGGAACCGCCATCGTTTATGACGGCGATCCCGCGATTCATGTTTGCATTCGCGACATCAGCGCGCGCAAGCAGATGGAGGATCAAATTCGTCAATTGGCTTTTTTTGACCACCTCACCCAATTGCCGAACCGGCGCCTGCTCACCGACCGTTTGAGCCAGGCCATGGCCCTCAGCAAGCGCAGCAACTGCTTTGCTGCCTTGCTGTTTCTGGATCTGGATAACTTCAAGCCGCTCAATGACCGGCATGGGCATGCGGTAGGTGATTTGCTCTTGATGGAGGCGGCCGCACGGCTGATGAATTGCGTGCGGGAGGTGGATACGGTGGCACGCTTCGGCGGTGACGAATTTGTGGTGCTGCTGACCGAACTGGATGCGAGGCAAGCCGAGTCAACAGAGCAAGCCGGGATCGTGGCAGAAAAGATTCGTGCCGGCCTGTCACTTCCCTACCTATTGACCGTCAAGACCAAAGACCAAGTGGCCACACGAATCGAACATCAGTGCACCATCAGTGTTGGCGCGGTGGTTTTCCGGGGTCCCGAGAGCGACCCGGACGATGTACTCAAGTGGGCCGATACCGCCATGTACCAAGCCAAGCAGGCGGGCCGCAATTCAGTTCGGTTTCATGCGAGCACCGAAATTCCCTGACAAATGACCGGCTCATGAGTAAGTCCATGATTTCCATAGCGCGTCATTGGCATCAGCGGTGGGTACACGCAGGGATTCCCCGGCGGCCGCACTGCTGCCCCGCTTTGCGTTCGAGGGTGGTCGAAATCGACGTTTAGGAGTAGCATTTCCTGGCGATAACTTCAGTGGACTCAATTCAGGAGGCACTATGTTCAAACGAATCTTGGTGGCGGTGGATGGCAGTCAGACGGCGGATCAGGCTTTGCAGGAAGCGATTACGCTGGCCAGGGAAAACCAGGCACAGCTTCGGATCGTGCATGCAGTCGATCTCATCAATAGCTACCTGAGCGCAGAATTTGTTGATCCGGCGGAGATTTCCGATGCTGTGACCAAGAGTGGGCAGGAAATCCTGCGCAATGCGGAGGCGGTGGCAAAAAGCGCCGGAATCCCGGTCGAAACCCGGCTGCTCAGCATCGACACCAGGGGCCAGCGCATCCCGGAAATGATCGCGGCGGATGCCCAGGCGTGGCCTGCAGACCTGATCGTCATATGCACCCATGGCCGCAGCGGGCTGAGCCACCTGTTCCTGGGCAGTGTCGCCGAGGGCGTGGTGCGCGTCGCCACGAAGCCGGTGTTGTTGATCCGCGGAAGATGATGGGTTCCATCGGCTAGTGTCGGCCACTTGATTTAGCGTGCGCAATGCCAGCCACGACCAAGCTGCCTGACACCGCAAGCGCGTCGGTGCCGGCCACGCTCGCGCTGCTTGAGGTCAATCCGGAAACCGGTCTCACGCGGGTGCAGGTGGACATCCGGCGCAAGGAGCATGGCTACAACGAAGTCGCCGAACAAAAAGACCACCCGATCTTCCTGTTTCTCGGCAAGTTCTGGGGCGTGTCGGCGTGGATGCTTGAACTGATCATGGTGTTGTCGGCGGTGCTCGGCAAATACTCGGACCTTGCGGTGGTGAGCGCGCTGCTGGTGGTCAACGCGGTGCTGGGTTTCATGCAGGAGCGCCGGGCCGCTGGCGTCGTCGAAACGTTGCGGCAGCGCTTGCAGGTCAGCGCACGCGTGCTGCGCGAGGCAAGCTGGCAGGTCATGGCGGCCCGGGAGCTGGTGCCGGGCGACATCATCCGCGTGCGGCCCGGAGACATCATTCCGGCCGATGTGAAACTACTCACCGGCGCGCTGCGCATTGACCAATCCGCCCTGACCGGCGAGTCCAAGGAGGTGGAGAAGGCGCCCGCCGACATGTTGTCGTCAGGCGCGGTGGTGCGCTGGGGTGAAGGCAATGGCGTGGTCATGCTGACTGGCGCGAAGACCTACTTTGGCCGCACCACGCAACTGGTGCAGCAAGCGCGGCCGAAACTCCACATTGAAGCGGTGGTCGCCAAGGTGGTGCGCTGGCTGTTCGTCATCGTTGGTGCGCTGCTCGGCGTGGTGATCATCCTCTCGCTGATCCGCCACGTACCCCTGCTTGAAATGGTTCCGCTCATGCTCGTGCTGTTGATGAGTGCGGTGCCAGTCGCCCTCCCGGTGATGTTCACCGTCAGCATGGCGGTCGGAGCGAAAGAGCTGGCGAAGCGCGGTGTGCTGGTCACGCGCCTGAGTGCCACCGAGGATGCTGCGACGATGGATGTGCTGTGCGTGGACAAAACCGGCACGATCACGCTGAATCAATTGGCCGTCACTGGCGTGATCCCGCTGGCGCAGGCGACAGAATCCGACGTCTTGTTTGCCGCCGCACTCGCATCGCAAGAGGCCAACCAGGATCCGCTTGACCTGGCGTTCCTGGCGGCGGCAAAAGAACGGCGCGTCTTTGACAACGCGGGGGCCATCACGCCGATCTCTTTTGCGCCGTTTGATGCAACAAACCGGCGCACGGAAGCGGTGCTTGAGCAGAATGGCCAGCGGCTGCGCGTCATGAAAGGCGCCGTGCGCACCGTCGCCCAGGCCTGCGGGCTCCAGCCTCCCGCGATCGAGGCATTGGAGGCGCGGGTCAGCGAATCAGCACTGAAGGGCTATCGAACCCTGGCGGTGGCGCGTGGTACCGAGACAGGACCACCCGCCTTGCTGGGACTGGTGACCTTGTTTGACCCGCCTCGACCGGACGCCAAGCAGCTCATCGCGGCGCTGCGCGGCCTGGGCGTTTCGGTGAAGATGCTCACCGGTGATGCGCTGGCAGTCGCAAGTGAGATCGCGCAAGGCGTGGGGTTGTCCAACATTCAACGCGTGTCGGATCTGAAGGCCGTGAGTGCGCAGGCTGGCAACGCGGCGCTGGATTTGCTGGCCGGCGCCGATGGTTTCGCTGAAGTCTATCCAGAGGATAAATATCTCGTGGTGCAGCACCTGCAGGCCGCCGGGCATGTGACCGGCATGACGGGCGACGGCGTCAACGATGCACCGGCGCTGCGCCAGGCTGAAGTTGGCATCGCCGTCAGCACCGCGACCGACGTTGCCAAAGGGGCTGCCAGCGTGGTCCTGACCGAACCGGGGTTGACGAACATCGTGGCCTTGGTCGAGCAGGGGCGGACCATCTACCAGCGCATTCTGACCTGGATCATCAACAAGATCAGCCGCACGATCCTGAAGGCGGCCTTTGTGGCGATCGCGTTCGTGGTGACCGGCAAGTTCGTCGTCTCCGCCTTTGCGATGCTGCTGCTGGTATTCATGACGGACTTCGCCAAGATCGCCCTGGCCACCGACCACGTGCAACCCTCCCATGAACCGGAGACCTGGAACATTGGCGGCTTCATCACGGTGGCCGTGGTGCTGGGCATCGCCATGGTCACGGAGGCACTTCTCCTGTTGTGGATCGGCTGGGCGCATTTTGGCTTGGCGAGCAATGATGACGCCCTCTACACCTTCAGCTTTCTGACGCTGCTCTACATGGCCGTTTTTTCCATTGTGTCCGCGCGGGAGCGCCGCTGGTTCTGGACAACGATGCCCAGCAAGCCCCTTGTGGTGGCCATTGTTGCGGTGGCATTCATGGGTACCGGCCTGACGCTCCTGGGCCTGCCCGGACTCCTGCCACTGCCCTGGTGGCAGACGCTGGCGATTTTCGCTTACGCGATGGTGTCGTGCCTGGTTGTTAACGACGCCTTGAAGGTTGCGATGATCAAATGGCGTGTTCCGGCGACAGTGGCCTAGCGGGCGGACACACCCCATCACGCCCGTTGTCGCCGCCAGCAGCTGAGTCCCTGGGCCGAAAGCGCTGCTTCGCCCGGTCGGTCGTCAAGCCCGCTCGTACCAGCCCTTGGAGCGGTTCACGACGTTCACCACCAGCAGCATCACCGGCACCTCGATCAGCACGCCCACCACCGTGGCCAATGCCGCGCCTGAGTTGAAGCCAAACAGGCTGATGGCCGCAGCCACCGCCAGCTCGAAGAAGTTGGAGGCGCCGATCAAGGCAGAGGGGCAGGCGATGTTGTGTTTCTCACCCACCGCGCGGTTGAGCAGATAGGCCAGGCCTGAGTTGAAAAACACCTGGATCAGAATCGGCACCGCCAGCAGGGCAATGATGAGCGGCTGCTTCAAAATGGCCTCGCCCTGAAACGCAAACAGCAGCACCAGCGTGGCCAGCAGAGCGGCAATCGACCATGGGCCAATTTTTTCCATCGTCGCGTCGAACACCGCCTGACCCTGGCGCAGCAGCGACCTGCGCAAAAGCTGGGCGATGATGACCGGAATCACAATGTACAGCGCGACCGAAATCAGCAGGGTGTCCCACGGTACTGTGATGGCGGAGAGCCCCAGTAAGAATGCCACCAGCGGGGCGTAGGCCACGATCATGATGCCGTCGTTCAGCGCCACTTGCGACAGGGTAAACAGCGGGTCGCCCCCGGTGAGGCGGCTCCAGACGAACACCATGGCGGTGCAGGGTGCGGCGGCCAGCAAAATCAGGCCGGCGATGTAGCTGTCAAGCTGGTCGGGCGGCAACCAGGGTGCAAACAGTTGCCGGATGAACAGCCAGCCCAAAAAGGCCATACTGAAGGGCTTGACCAGCCAGTTGACAAACAGCGTGACGCCAATGCCTTTGATGTGTTTGCCAACCTCGCGCATCGCCGAAAAGTCCACTTTCAGCAGCATCGGAATGATCATCACCCAGATCAGCACCCCCACCGGCAGGTTGACGTGCGCGACTTCCATCCGGCCAATGGCCTGAAACACACCGGGCAACAGCTGCCCCAGGGCAATACCGACGACGATGCACAGGAACACCCACACCGTCAGGTAGCGCTCAAACACGCTCATCGGTGCGCTAGCGGCCTGCTTGGCCATCACTTCACATTGGGCACTCATGGTTCAAGCCCCCTGCTCAGACAGTTGCCGCAAGCGTTGCACGCCAATCGGTTCTTCTTGCAACAGCGGCACCAGCGCATAACGCGTGGCGTGGCGGGTCGCAACCGATTCAATCTCAGACAGTTCATTGCGGGCGCGTGCTTTGAGCAAGGGGGAGGTCACCACGGCCGCTACCACGCTGTTGTTGATGACCCAGGCCCAGGGCTCAATGCCGGCGCGGCGCAGGTCGGCTTGTAGATTGGCGGCCTCGAGCACGGGCGTGGTCTCGGCCAGGGTGACGATCAGAACCTTGGTTTGTTGGGGGTCCTGCAACTGCATCATCGGTGTCGTGAAGTGTCTGCCGCTGCTGCCCATCTGGCGCACGATATCGCGGTGGTAGGCGCCGGTGGCGTCCAGCAGCAGCAAGGTGTGGCCGGTGGGCGCCGTGTCCATCACCACAAACTGCTTGCCGGCCTCGCGGATCACGCGCGAGAACGCCTGAAACACCGCGATTTCTTCGGTGCAGGGCGAGCGCAGGTCTTCTTCCAGCACGGCGCGTCCGGCGGCATCCAGCTTGGCGCCTTTGCTGGCCAACACCGCGGCGCGGTACTGCTGCGTGACTTCATGCGGGTCGATGCGACTGACGGTCAGGTGCTTCAGGGTCCCATGCAGCGTTTCCATCAGGTGCGCCGCCGGGTCGGAGGTGGTGAGGTGCACGGGATAGCCGCGTGTGGCCAGCTCCACTGCCACGGCGGCTGCGAGCGTCGTCTTGCCGACACCGCCTTTGCCCATCAGCATGACCAGACCGTGGCCTGCTACTGCGATGTCATCGACCAGGGAGGCCAGGCTGGGGGCCTTGATTTTGGGCGCATCAAACGGCAGGTCCGGCGTCGGCCATACGGTGGACTCACTGTCCAACAGTTGTTTCAAGGCCGCCAGCCCAAACAAATTGAACGCCTTGAGCCCGATCTGATCGGTGGGCAAATCGCGCAAGGCCTCGGGCAGATGGGCCAGCACCGCTTGCTCACGCTTGAAAACAGCTTGTGCCAGCGGGTCATGCGCCGCTTCAGACGCTGGAAACACGCCGTTGATCACCAGATACTGCTTGGATAGGCCAATGCCTGCCAGCTCGCCATGCGTGCGCGCTGCCTCGTTCAATGTCGCTGCCTGTGGCCGTGCCACCAGGACCATGCGGGTTCTCAAGGGGTCAGCCAGGGCATCGACCGCCGCCTTGTATTGAGCGCGTTGCTTTTCCAGTCCAGCCAATGGGCCCAGGCAGGACGCATCGCCCTTGCCGTTCTCCAGGAAACCGCTCCAGGCACCGGGCAACTGCAGCATACGGATGGTGTGGCCGGTGGGCGCGGTGTCGAAAATGATGTGGTCAAAATCCTGCGTCAACACGCCATCCGTCAGCAGCGCGGTGAATTCGTCAAACGCAGCGATCTCGGTGGTGCAGGCGCCCGAGAGTTGCTCTTCAATCCCCTTGACGACCGATTCAGGCAGTACGCCACGGACGGGGCCGACGATGCGGTCGCGGTAGGCTTGGGCGGCGGCTTGCGGGTCAATTTCCAGCGCGCTCAAGTTCGGCACGTCGGCCACCGGGGTGATCTGGTTGCCAATGGCAATACCAAACACCTGGCCGACGTTGGAAGCCGGGTCGGTGCTGACCAGCAGCACGCGTTGGCCCTGCGTTGCCAGCTCAATCGCCGTGGCGCAGGCAATGGAGGTCTTGCCGACACCGCCCTTGCCGGTGAAGAACAAGAAACGCGGCGGGTTCAGGAGGAATTTCATGGGGACACTTTCGGTCGAGCGGGTGGCAGGCAGGGCCATCCCGCCAGAAGCAACTCAGGAGTGGAATCAGCAGCAAGCGCCGCCTGAGCAGCAGCTACCAGCGGCGGCTGCGGGTGTTTCAGGCGCCGCCACCGCGGTGCCCAGCCAGCGCGCAAGGTCGCTGCGCGCGGGATAGCGCCCGGCAAAAGCCACTTCGCCATCAACCAGCGTGATCGGCAACGCGGCCTCACCCGAGCGCTCCAGCAAGCCTTTGACGGCGGCGTTGTCGGCAAAGGCCATCGGCTGCTGTGCCAGGTTGAAACGCTCGATGGTCAGCCCGTTCTGCTTGGCCCAATCGACGTCGGCCGAGAAGCTGACCAAGGCTTGGTCAACGTCGGTGCCGCAAACGCCGCTGCTACAGCACAGGGCGGGGTCGAAGACTTGTACTTTTTTCATGATGATTTCCTTTGTGTAGAAAATGTGCTCAAACCGGCATCAAGCTGCCAATGCGATCGAGCTCCGCTGTGAGTTTTTGCGGGTCGTGCTGCAGCGCATCCAGCGGCAGCGCCAGAAAGGCTTCAATGCGCGCGCGCAGGATGAGGTAGGCGCTCAGGAAGGCGGCATCGATTTCGGCATCGGTGCCGGTGGCGTGCGCCGGGTCTTCCACGCCCCAGTGGGCGCGCAGCACCGGGCCAAGGTAAGCGGGACAGGCCTCACCGGCGGCATTGGCACACACGGTGATCACAATGTCCGGCGTGTGCGGCAAGTTGTCCCACGACTTGCTGGCATAGCCTTCGGTGGCAATGCCCTCACGCGCCAGCAAGGCCAGCGAGCGCGGATGCACGTAGCCGCTGGGGTGGCTGCCTGCGCTCATCGCGTGCCAGCCCTGGGGGGCCAAGTGATTGAACGTGGCCTCAGCCAGGATCGAGCGGCAGGAATTGCCGGTGCACAAAAAGAGAATTTTCATGGTTCAGACAGAAGTGAAGCTGGAAGATTGAAGAACGCGGGCCGTATCAGGAATGACCCATGGAAACCATCAGGCGCAAACCGGCGCCAGGCAAATCTCGGGGCACTGCTCGGGGTGGCCGGCGCAGCACTCGGCGGTCAGATAGCCGATCAGCTCTTGCATCAACGCCAGGTTGGCGCGGTACCTTTGATAGCGCCCTTCTTGTATGACTGACACAAGTTGCGCGTGCGTCAGCGCCTTGAGGTGAAAGGACAGATTGGTCGGCGGCACGGCCAGCGCAGCGCCAATTTCTCCGGCGACCAGGCCCTGCGGCCCGGTTTTGACCAGCAGCCGGAAGATGTCCAGCCGCACGCCTGACGAGAGTGACTCAAAGACGGTGGTAGCGAGCAATTTATCCATGCCGCAATGATACAAGATTTATTGAACCATTGAAACGATAACGGGATCAGGACAGTTATTTATGCCAAATCAGGCTCCAGCCCGCGTCCAGCCTGCGCAAGCAGCTATCTATTTATTAGCGTGAAGCCGCCTGGGCGCAGGCGACGCAAATGCAGGCCTGGCGTCGGGCAGGTTCTGGCACGCGCGCCAGCAGTTCAGCCCCGAAAGTGACCTGCTTGCACCAGCACGCCGGCTGCGGGATGCCGGTCATACGCTCGAGCTGCCCAGCGCATTGGTTGCTCTGGCCGCACAGCGGACAGCGCGTGGGGTCAATGGGCTGGGTTTCTTGCATCGGGAGGACTCAAGCGCCCAAACTTGTGCCAGGCACCCGCGGCCTGAGCTACAGCTTAGCGTCCTCGATCAGCACCTTGTAGCTGTAACCGGCGCCAAAGTCCTTGTTGGTGCGCACCACACCGGTCACGGTCACGACGGCACCGACTTTGCTCTCAGCGGTGGTCGTCACCAACAGATCGTTGCTGCTGTCAGCGTCCAGCCCGGTGCCGTCGCGCAGGTGAATCCAGTTTTTGCCCATGATGCCGGAGTTGTACTTGACCACCTTGCCACTGACCCGCACCGGCTTGCCGTTGAGCTCCGTCGCCTTGGTCACCACTTCGGCCACGGTGCGCGCATTGGCGCCGCTGGCCTTGGCGACCTTGATCGGCGTGGTATCCACCACTTTGGCAGCAGCGGCAGGCATGCCCGCCGCCACCGGGCCGGCGCCGCCCAGGCTGCCAAAAATGATGGTCGGAAAGGTCTTCTTGAGTGATTTGCTCTCAAAGTTCTTCATGACCATTGAATTTTCAATGCTGACCTTGGCCCCCACCTTGACCGGCGCCTTGCTGACCGCGGCCCACATCTCACCGTCCTTGGTCTTCAGACGCAGGTAGGTATAAATTTCAACGTCCTTCACCTCCAGCACTTCGCCCGAAACGACCAGGGCCGCAGGCGCCATAGGGACGACCTTGTCAGCCGCCCAACTGGTGGTGGCAAAAGGGGTGGCAGCCAGCAGGCAGACCAGCAGCAGCTTCTTCATGAATTGATCCTTCGTTAACAAAGCAAAGAAGAAAGCATACCAGTTGTGCCGGCGCTGCCGCTTGACGCGGATCAGCATAAGCCGGCCCCTGCGGGGTGTATGGGGGGCCTCAGGCCGACGCCGGCAGACACAGGTAGTGCTCGGCCAGTGCGGTGAAGGCGTTGATCTGCGGGTCGAGACCGGTCTCCTGCAACAAAAGGGCACCGACTTGCGCGGCCAGCGAACTGGCCAGACGGGCATCGAGAAACAACAGGCGGGAGCGGCGCGCCAGCACATCTTCGACGGTGACCGCGTACTCGTGGCGTGCGGCAAAGCGCACCATGGCTTCGGTCAAACCGTCGCACAACAGCGTCTGCGCGCCGGGCAGACCCGCCACCAAAGCCTGTTCGCTGCCATAAGAGTGCAGGCCGGGCGCCTCGCTGATGGAATGCGCCTGACCCGGCGCCTCATCGGCGCCGACCAGCTTCAAATCAACCGTGACGCCCGCCGCTCGCGCGTCGATCAGCTGCTTGTCGGCGCATTGCTCCAGCACATCTTCGGCCATGGCGCGGTAAGTGGTCCACTTGCCGCCGGTCACCGTGACGAGCCCACTGCGGCTGACCCGCACCGTGTGCTCGCGGCTCAAACCCTTGGTGTTCTCGCCCTCGTCGTCGGGCGGTTTGACCAGCGGGCGCAGCCCGACCCATATGCTCTTGACGTCGGCCCGGTTGGGCGCACGGCGCAGATAGCGCGCCGACTCAGACAGGATAAATTCAACTTCGTGCGCAAAGGCCTGCGGCTCACGCGCCAGGTCATGACGCGGCGTGTCGGTGGTGCCCAGAATCACCTTGCCCAGCCAAGGCACGGCAAACAGGACCCGGCCATCGGCCGTCTTGGGCACCATCAGGGCGGTGTCGCCGCCCAGAAATTCGCGGTCCACCACCATGTGCACGCCCTGACTCGGGGCCACCATCGGCTGCGTCGGGCGCCGGCCATCGCCCTGATTGGCCTGGCCGTCTTTCTGGCGCAATTCATCAACCCAAACGCCGGCCGCGTTGACGACACAGCGCGACGCGATGCGATACGACTCGCCACTGATCGCGTCTTCACAGACCAGTCCGGCCACCTTGCCCTGCTCGTACAACAAGTCCACCGCGCGGCAATAGTTGAGCAGCAGCGCGCCATGCACGGCGGCCGTACGGCCCAGCGCCAATGCCAGGCGGGCGTCGTTGAACTGGGCGTCCCAGTATTTGACGCCGCCCTTGAGCCCCTGCGGCTGCGCCGTGGGCAACAGCGCCAGCGCCTCGGCCCGGCTCAAGAATTCGGTGCGCCCCAGGCCAGCCTTACCCGCCAGGACGTCATAAAGGGTCAGGCCAATGCCGTAGAAAGGCTTTTCCCACCATTGGTAGGTCGGCATCACAAACGCCAGCGGCTGCGCCAGATACGGGGCGTTGTGCAAGAGCGTGCTGCGCTCGCGCAGCGCTTCACGCACCAGCCCAATATTGCCCTGGGCCAGATAGCGCACGCCACCATGCACCAGCTTGGTGGCGCGTGACGAGCTGCCTTTGGCAAAATCGTGAGACTCCATCAGCACCACGCTAAAGCCCCGCGCCGCCGCATCCAGCGCAACACCCAGGCCGGTCGCGCCACCGCCGACAATGGCCACGTCGTAGTGGCGCGACTCGGCGAGACGGGCGATCAATTGCGAGCGGTCTGTGACAAGCGCTTCGGGTAAAGTGGGCATGAGTCGCTCGTGGGATAAAGACGACTGCATTATTCGCCAGTTCAGGACCCTCGCATGACCTACTTGCTCGCCATTGACCAGGGAACCTCCAGTTCTCGCAGCATCGTTTTTGACGAACGCGGCAGCATCCTCGCCCAAGCCCAGCAGGAACTCACGCAGATCTACCCGCGGCCCGGCTGGGTCGAACACGACCCGATGGAGATCTGGCGCACCCAGCTGGCCACCGCGCGTGATGCGCTGGCCAAAGCAGGCATTGGCGCCCGTGATGTGCGCGCGCTGGGCATCACCAACCAGCGTGAAACCACGGTGCTCTGGAACCGCAGAACCGGCCTGCCGCTGCACAACGCGATCGTCTGGCAAGACCGCCGGGCCGAACCCACCTGCGTTGAGCTGCGCGCGCGCGGCTTGGCCCCCAAAATCCAGGCCAAGACCGGCTTGCTGGTCGATGCCTATTTTTCCGGCACCAAGCTCAAGTGGCTGCTCGATCAGGTGCCCGGTGCGCGCCAGCAGGCGGCCAACGGCGAACTGGCCTTTGGCACCATCGACAGCTGGCTGATCTGGCAACTCACCCATGGTGCGGTCCATGCGACGGACGTCAGCAACGCCTCGCGCACCATGCTGTTCAACGTGCACAGCAACCAGTGGGACGATGAGCTGCTGCAGGCACTGGACATTCCGGCCAGCCTGCTACCCGCAATCAAGCCATCGAGCGCGCTGTTTGGCGAGGTCGACGCGGATCTGCTGGGCGCCGCGGTCCCGATCGGCGGCGTGGCCGGCGACCAGCAAAGCGCCTTGTTCGGCCAGGCCTGTTTCAAGCCCGGCATGGTGAAAAACACCTACGGCACCGGCTGCTTCATGCTGATGCACACCGGCCAGCGCTTTCAGACATCGAGCAACGGCCTGATCACCACCAGCGCCGCGCAAACCACGCCGCAACCTGAATTTGCCATGGAAGGCAGCGTGTTTGTAGGCGGCGCGGTGGTGCAGTGGTTGCGCGACGGTCTGCGCGCGATCCCCAGCAGCGCCGAGGTGCAAGCGCTGGCAGAGAGCGTGCCCGATGCCGGCGGCGTCATCGTGGTGCCGGCCTTCACCGGCCTGGGCGCACCTTACTGGAAGCCCGACGCACGCGGCTCGATCACCGGTTTGAGCCGTGGCAGCACGCTGGCGCACATCGCGCGCGCCGCGCTGGAAAGCATTGCGTTTCAAAGTGCGGCCCTGCTCCAAGCCATGAGCCGCGACGCCGTGCAGGCTGGCGCCGCTGCGGTGGCCGAGTTGCGCGTGGACGGTGGCGCCTGCGTCAACAACCTGCTGATGCAGTTTCAGGCCGACTTACTGGGCATCCCGGTGGTGCGGCCGGCGGTGATTGAAACAACGGCGCTCGGCGCCGCCTACCTGGCCGGCCTGGCCACTGGCGTCTACCAGAGCACCGACGAGCTCAGTGCGTTGTGGCAGGCCGAGCGGCGCTTTTTGCCCACCATGTCGCCAGCGCGTGCGGCTGAACTGATGGAACGCTGGGAACATGCCGTACGGCAAACGGTGCTTTGATTAAACTCGCCTTCTTTTACTTTGCGGGACAGACCGTAGCGACACGAAATGCGCAAGCTCTGTCCTCAACCCATTAGAAAGTACTCATGACCCAACGCATCGCATTCATCGGCGGCGGCAATATGGCGGGCGCCATCATTGGCGGCTTGATCAAGCAAGGCATCTCCCCCAGACTGATTGACGTGGTCGAGCCCCTGGCCGAGACACGCGAAGCGCTCAAGAACCGCTTTGGCCTGCAGCCGCGCGCCGAAGCGGGCGATTTTTTGAGTGCATCGGATATGGTCATCTGGGCCGTCAAGCCGCAAGTCTTCAAACAGGTGGCCCTGGCCGCAGCGCCCTACACCGCCCAAGCCTTGCACCTGAGCGTGGCCGCCGGCATTCCCAGCCACAGCATCGCGCAGTGGCTCGGCAGCGAGCGCATCGTGCGCGCCATGCCCAACACGCCAGCCCTGATTGGCAAAGGCATCAGCGGCCTGTTCGCCCGCGCGGCGGTGACCAGCGCCGACAAGGACTGGGTCGGCCAGGTGATGGCCACCACGGGCGAGTTTCTCTGGCTTGATCAAGAAGAGCTGCTCAATGCGGTGATTGCCGTGTCGGGCTCCGGCCCGGCTTATATGTTTTACCTGATGGAGGCCATGACCACGGGCGGCACCGAGATGGGATTGAGCCGCGAGCAGGCGCACCAGTTGACGGTGGCGACTTTCATTGGCGCGGGCGAACTGGCGAAGGCCAGCAGCGAGCCGCCCAAGGTGTTGCGCCAGCAAGTCACCTCCGCCGGTGGCACCACCTTTGCCGCCATTGCCTCGATGGAAGACGATGACATGCAGGCGCTGCTCATCAATGCCATGTACGCCGCCAGGCAACGCGCTGTTGAATTGGCGGCTGAATTTGGCGCGGCCTGAGCCCTTCAAGAAATGCTGTTTCAGGCATCCCAGCCGCCCAGACGGGCGGCTTTTTATTTCAGGGCGTAGCTGCCCGCAATGCCTGCAAACAAGGTCAAGCCGAGCCAATGGTTCAGGCGAAAGGCTTTGAAGCAACCGTCGCGCGAGCGGCTGCGAATCAGGGCGTAATGCCAGGCCACCTGCCCGAAGGCGAGCGCAAATGCTATATTAAACAGAGCACCTTGCACATAGGGCATCAGGGCGACGTCCCAAATCAGCAGATAAGCCAGATAAAAAAACAGGACCGCCGGCACATCGAAGCGCCCCAGGGTGATGGCCGACGTTTTCATGCCCAGCCGGATGTCGTCATCACGGTCGACCATGGCGTACTCGGTGTCATAGGCCAGCACCCAGAACAGGTTGCCCAGCATCAACAGCCACGCCAGCAGCGGCACCTCGCCCAACACGGCGGCGAAGGCCATGGGAATGCCCATGCCAAAAGCCACGCCCAACACCGCTTGCGGCATCGCCACATAACGCTTGGCATAGGGGTAAGCCAATGTCACGGCCAGTGCGGCGCCTGACATGCCGATGGTGATGGCGTTGGTGGTGAGGACCAGGCCAAAGGCCAGCAGCGCCAGCGCGGCGCCCACGGCCAGCGCTTCTTTGACCGACACGGCGCCGGTGGTCACCGGCCGGCTGGCGGTGCGCTTGACGTGGCGGTCAAAGTCGCGGTCGGCGACGTCGTTGATGCAACACCCGGCGCTGCGCATCAGGATCGTGCCGAGCGTGAACACACTCAGCAGATGCCAGCCCGGGAAGCCGCTTGAAGCCACCCACAGGGCGCTCAAGGTGGGCCACAGCAGCAGCAGCCAGCCAGCGGGGCGGTTCCAGCGAATCAGGTCGAGGTAAAGGGCGAGCCGGGATTGAAGCGACAAACGAAATGGAACGGGATTCACAAGCATGACTCGGTTTAGGTCAAAGGCAGGCTAGCTAACTATTTGATAGCTGCTTGCGCAATGGATACGTGGGCTAGAGGCCAATTTTCTATAAATAGCAGTCAAGACAAGCGCTGCACGCCCGGCAGTTCACAGGCATAGATGGCATTGCGCAGGGCGGCAATCGCCTCATAACGCGTGAAGCTGCGCCGCCACGCCAGCACCACGCGGCGCTTGGGCGGCTCCCCTTCAAACGCCAGGTATTTGACATACGGGTCTTCGTCGCGTTTGCGCCGCGGCTTGGCGGCCAGCGCCTCTTTGGGCACGCTCAGGCGTGGCACCAGCGTAACGCCCATGCCGGCTGCCACCATGTGCTTGATGGTCTCCAGCGACGAGCCTTCAAAGCTCTTGCGAATGCCCTCGGCGTTGCTGGAAAAGCGCGCAAATTCCGGGCAAACCTCCAGCACGTGATCGCGAAAACAGTGGCCGCTGCCCAGCAGCAGCATCGTTTCCTGTTTGAGTTGCTCGGTCGTCACCTGCGTCTGCGCGGCCAGCGGGTGGTTGAAAGGCACCACCGCCAAAAAAGGCTCGTCATACAGCGGCGCCAGCGCCAGGCCGGCGTCCGGAAACGGCTCGGCCAGAATGGCGCAGTCAATCTCGCCGGTGCGCAGCATCTCCAAGAGTTTGACGGTGAAGTTCTCCTGCAGCATCAGCGGCATTTGCGGCGTGCGTGCAATCATCTGGCGCACCAGATCGGGCAGCAGATACGGGCCAATGGTGTAGATGATGCCCAGCGTGAGCGGCCCGCCCAAAGGGTCTTTGCCGCGTTTGGCAATTTCCTTGATGGCGGCAGCCTGCTCCAGCACGCTTTGCGCCTGGCGCACGATCTCTTCACCCAGGTGCGTCACACTGACTTCATTGGCGCTGCGCTCAAACAGCTTGACGTCGAGCTCTTCTTCGAGCTTCTTGACGGCGACGGAGAGCGTCGGCTGCGAGACATAGCAGGCCTCGGCGGCCTTGCCAAAGTGGCGCTCACGCGCCACCGCCACGATGTATTTGAGTTCGGTCAGGGTCATGGCGCTATTGTCCTACCAGTGGGCGTCATGCCAGCCGGGGGCAATGCAGCCTTCAGCGCGGCATCCAGGCGCCGCAGGCCCAGCACTGCTCGAACCCGCCTTCAACCAGTTCGCCGCAACTGCATTGCCAGCGGTGCTGCGGCACATGCTGCAGGTGATACAGCAG
>NZ_JAAFHA010000093.1 GCF_010365055.1 Rhodoferax sp. | reverse complement strand
CAACCAGATAAAGGCGAGCAGCATGTTCGCCTTTTTTGTTTTTCTTATTGGAGAGTTCGCGCATGTTTGATTTTGTTCGCAAGCACACGAAGATCATGATGGCAGTGATGTTCTTGCTGATCATCCCTTCGTTTGTACTTTTTGGCATTGATGGCTACAACCAGTCTCGCGATGCGGGTGGTGTCGTTGCTCGCGTTGGCAGCCATGACATCACGCAGGGTGAATGGGACGAGACGCACAGGTCCGAGTCCGATCGCCTGCGCGCCTCCATGCCCAATCTGGATGCCAAGCTGCTTGATTCACCAGCAGCCCGGTATGCCTCGCTGGAGCGACTGGTGCGCGATCGCGTGCTGGCCCAAGCGGCAGACAAATTCAAACTGACGACCAGTGACGCCCGACTGGCGCGCAACTTGCAAGAAAATCCGTCCATCGCATCCCTGCGCCAGGCCGATGGCAAGCTCGACATGGACCGTTATCGCCAGTTGGTTGCCAGCCAGGGTCTGACGCCTGAAGGATTTGAGGCCCGTGTTCGGCAAGACCTGTCTGTTCGTCAGGTAGAAGCAGGCATAGGAGAAACGGGTTTTGCGACAGCTAGCGTTGCCGACGTGGCCTTGAATGCATTCTTTGAAAAGCGTGAGGTGCAGATTGCCAATTTCAACGCAGCAGATTTCGCTTCCAAGGTCACTCCGACTGATGCCGAACTGGAAACGTTTTACAAGGCCAATCAAGCCTTGTTCCAGTCTCCTGAACATGCCAGTATTGAATATGTGGTGTTGGATCTGGATTCGGTCAAGAAAAGTATCGTGATCAGCGAAGCTGACATGAAGTCTTACTATGAGCAAAACGCCGAACGACTGAGTGGCAAGGAAGAACGGCGTGCCAGCCACATCCTGATCAATGCCGCCAAGGATGCGCCTGCCGCTGACCGCCAGAAAGCCAAAGCGCGGGCTGATGAATTGCTGAAAGCAGTGCGTCAATCGCCCGACAGTTTTGCTGATGTAGCAAAAACGAATTCACAAGATACGGGTTCCGCCGCCAATGGGGGCGATCTTGACTTTTTTAGCCGGGGCGCCATGGTCAAACCATTTGAGGATGCAGTGTTCGCCATGAAACAAGGGGACATCAGCGACGTGGTTGAATCGGATTTCGGCTACCACATCATCAAACTGACTGACGTCAAAAAACCGGCTCAACGCAGCTTTGAGGAATTGCGCGCGGGAATCGAGGCTGATCTGAAGGCGCAGCAAGCCCAGACCCGGTTTGCCGAGACCGCCGAGGCCTTTACCAATGGCGTCTACGAGCAATCCGACAGCCTCAAGCCGGTGGCAGAAAAGCTCAAGCTGGAAATCAAGACGGCCACCAATGTTTTGCGCCAAGCAGCCAAGGGTGCAACCGGTGTCTTGGCTAATGAAAAATTCTTGGCGGCCATTTTCAACACGGATTCGATTGAGAAAAAGCGCAATACCGAAGCGATTGAAACAGCGCCCAACCAATTGACAGCAGGACGCGTCACGCAGTACACCCCGGCCCGGACGCTGCCATTTGCCGAAGTGAGTCGGCTTGTGCGTGAGCGTGTGGTTGCCGCGCGTGCGGCGGAACTGGCGAAGAAAGAGGGCATGGACAAACTGTTGGCTTGGAAGGCAGCGCCGGCCACTGCCGCCATGCCAGCACCCGTGGTGATATCGCGCGATCAGTCGCAAAACACGCCGCCCCAAGTCCTGACGGCGGCGTTGCGTGCCGATGCAGCCGCGTTGCCGGCCTTTGTCGGTGTTGATTTGGGAGTCAAGGGTTATAGCGTGGTTCGGGTCAATAAGATTCTGCCGCGAGTGGCGCCGGGCGAAGCAGCGGTCAAACAAGATCGTGCTCAATATGCCCAGTGGTGGAGCGGTGCCGAAACGCAAGCTTTTTACGGATTCCTCCAAGAGCGATTCAAAGCTCAGATCATGACTTCACGCCCAGCGCTTACCGCAACCGATTTGCCTGTGAGCACTCAAAACTAGACGGCAGTGGTTATAATAATCAAACGGTGGCTGTAGCTCAGTTGGTAGAGTCCAGGATTGTGATTCCTGTTGTCGTGGGTTCGAGCCCCATCAGCCACCCCAAGTAAACAAAGGAAAGCCTGCTATTTTAAACGTAGCAGGCTTTTTTGTTGGGCCGTTCTGCCAAGGCATCGGCTGGTCTGTTCACGGTTTTGATTCTGTGTGGCTTGTTGTCAGTTTGACACCCAGCCCATGGCTCTTGCCAGCATGAAAATGGCAACCAACACGCTGAACCAGGCAAAGGCTTTCTGCAAGCCTTTGGCGTTGAGCTTCTTTGCGATCTGTTGCCCGGCCAATAAAGCCAAAACGGCACCGCTGGCAAACGGCAGCGCCACATCCCAGCGCACAGGCCCATGCGTCGCCGCTGCCAAAACGCCGCTCACAGAGACCAGTGCAATCACCGCCAGCGAAGTCAACTGAATGCTGCGTATGTCCAGATCGGTGTAGCGCGTCAGGGCTGGAACGATGACAAAGCCGCCACCGACGCCGAGCAGTCCGCTGAGCAGTCCCGCGATCAGGCCGCTGCCGGTCAATGCACGGGCACAAGGCAGCGTCCAGGTCAGACGTTGATCCAACCTATTGACACGGCATAGGACCGCAGCCGCCACATGCGCAACTGAAGGATTGGGGCGTCTGAGCATTCGCCAGGCGGTGTAAATCAGCACCAGCGCAAAAGCACCTAACAACGGTCGATTCGGCAGTCGCTGCGCCAGCAAGACGCCCAATGGGGCCATCAGCATGCCAGCCGAGCCAATCAGTGCGGCAGCCCGGTAGCGCACGATGCCCTGGCGCAATCCCAGCGCCGCCCCCAAGATCGCGGCCAGGCCAACCGCCACCAAACCTACCGGCGCCGCTTGTTGCACCGGCAGATGCAGACCAAACACCAGGAGCGGTATCGCCATGACGCCACCGCCCGCGCCCGTGAGCGCCATCACCAGCCCGATGAGCGCGCCCAGCGCAACCGTCAGTATCAAAGAATCCATGTCACGCGGTTCAGAGGGTGTTGACCGGAATTTTCAGGTAGCTGACACCATTGTCTTCCGGGGGTGGCAGTCGGCCTGCGCGCACGTTGACCTGAATCGCAGGCAGGAGCAGTGTCGGCATGGCCAGGGTTTTGTCGCGGGCCGTGCGCATGCTGACGAAGTCTGCCTCGGTCACCCCATCGTGCACATGAATATTCTTTTCACGCTGTTCCATCACCGTGGTGCGCCACATCGGTGCCCGACCTTCCGGCGGGTAGTCATGGCACAAATGGAGCCGCGTGTCGGGCGCCAGCGCCAGTATCTTCTGGATTGATCGGTACAAAGTGACTGCGTCACCGCCAGGGAAGTCACAACGGGACGAGCCGTAGTCGGGCATGAACAGTGTGTCGCCAATGAAGGCGTCCTGGCCCATCAGAAAAGTCAAACAGGCCGGGGTGTGACCGGGCGTGTACATCACCGAGACGTCGAGTTCCCCAATCTTGAATTGCCCGCCATCATCGAGCAGATGGTCGAACTCGCCACCGTCGGTGCTCATGTCTTTGGCATTGAATATTTTCTTGAACACGGCCTGCACGTCACAAATACGGCGACCGATGGCCAGCTTGCCACCCAGCTTCCCTTGGATGTAAGGCGCAGCCGACAAGTGGTCAGCATGGGCATGAGTTTCCAGCAGCCACTCAAGCGTCAGCTCCTCTTGTCGGATGTACTCAATCACCCGGTCGGCGTTGGTGTGCGAGGTGTGGCCCGACTTGGGGTCGTAGTCGAGCACGCTGTCGATAATAGCCGCACGTCGGGTCATCGGATCGGACACCACGTGGGTGACGGTGCCAGTCTCGGGATCGAAGAAGGATTGGATTTTTGGTTTTTGCATGGCTGATACCTGACACGGGTTGAAGAGGTTAGCAGAAATGAGATAAAACGACTGTGCGCGCGACATGCCGAGTGCATCATCGCTGATCCCAGTGTTGGCGACTTTCTCGCTCGTCTGACACCAATCAAACAAGGACATCGACTATGCTGACCGTGAATCTGGGCTCCCTGCCCGTGCCAATTGCCCTGATGCTGCTGGCGGTGGCCTTGCTGGTTGCCACTGGTGTGGGGCACGTGATGGGGCGGGATCAGAAAATTGGCATAGGCAGTGTCCTGGTAGACATGTTGTGGGCGGGATTGCTGATGGCACGCATCGCCTTCATTGCCGCCTGGTTTGATTTGTACCAGTCTGCACCGTGGTCGATGTTAGATATCCGCGACGGTGGTTTCACGCCTTGGGCGGGGCTGTTGGCGGCATTGGCGGTGGCGATCTGGCGCGGCTGGCGCACTGCCCCATTGCGAAAACCGCTGGCCTGGGGCGTGACAGCCGGGGCGCTTGCCTGGGGCGGGATGTTTGGCGCCATTCAGACGATGAACAATGCGCCGCTGCCTCAGGTGCCGTTGACAACGCTGGCGGGCGAGTCGGCAGACCTCGCTGCGCTGGCAGGAGGCAAGCCGATGGTTGTCAACTTGTGGGCCACTTGGTGCCCACCCTGCCGACGCGAGATGCCGGTGCTCGCCGCCGCGCAAAAACAGGAAACCGGTGTGGTTTTTGTCTTTGTCAATCAAGGCGAGCAAGGGGCGACTGCCCAGCGCTACCTCAACATCGCGAATTTTGACCTGGCGAATGTCCTGCTCGATCCCGGCACCCGGCTGGGTCGCGAAGTTGGTTCGGGCTCATTGCCAACCACTCTTTTCTACGATACCCATGGCCGACTGGTCGATACCCACCTGGGCGAGCTGTCGGCTGCCTCGCTGGCCAGCAAATTGCGCAGACTTCGTGCACCATTGAAACGTTGAACCCTTCGAGATATCAAGGCACAGCCCCATTCTTGCTGTTGGCTCAGGGAGCCTGTCCAGAACCGGGGTGATGCGCCATGCCAATCCCATCGGAGATCGTCAAATGTCCGCCAGCAAAGGGTAGGGCGGTGGTGACAGCGTCAGCAACGGACCATCAGCTTGTCTGGCGTGCACACCTCCACCCGAAAATGCGCTGATCTGCATCGACACAATGGCATCAACGCCGCCGGTGGGCGCGGCCGCCGCTTGCACCACCATGCCACAAGGCTGCGCCGCATCATCCGGTGCAAACAGTTCATCACCCGCAATCAAAGACGCCTCGGCATGGGCCAGGTAAGCGCGGCGCTTGAGCGTGCCCCTGAACTGGCTGCGTGCCACCACCTCCTGCCCCGGGTAGCAGCCTTTTTTGAAGTTGACACCGCCGACCGACTCGTAATTGAGCATTTGCGGCACAAAAGCCTCTACCACCGGCTGGGTGATGGTGGCAATGCCGCTGCGGACCTCACCCCAGGCCCATTGCTCAGGCGTCAACGCGGCGCCCACGGGCGCCGGCGTGTCCACCGGTGCCACCCACAGGGCGCGCGCTACGGCGTCGGCGGGGTACAAATTGACCAGAGAAATGGAATCAAAATCAGCCTTAGCCCAGGCGATAACTGCGTAGCCAGCTATATTTTCAGTAGCATTCTTGAGGGCCGCGCCAGCCAGTCCGTACAGCAAAAACAAGTCGCTGGCGTCACTCAGTTTGACCTTGGCGCGAAGGACAAACATCGACAGACGCTTGATGGTAGCGGCCAGAATGTCACGGCTGCACAGCAGCAGGATGTCGGTCGGGCCGCGCTTGAAGCCAATGAAACTGGCTTGCATCCGGCCCTTGGCCGAGCAAAAAGCCGCCAGCCGCGCTTCAGACTGACCCAGCAGCAAGAAATCCTGCGTCAGCTGGCCCTGCAAGAATTTGGCAGCGTCTTCGCCTTGGGCACGGATCACGCCCAGATCGTTCAGCTTTACGACGCCATTGAGTTCGATATTCATGGGTGAATTATCATCCGGCCTCAATTCGCTGGAGGGCTGTAAGGCTGTGCGTCGTCTATTTACGCTTTTAATTGTCGTCGCGGCCTTGGCCAGCGGCGGTGCGCTGTGGTGGCTGAACCAAAGTTTGCCCATGGGCACCGAGACGGTGGACTTGGCCGTGGAGCCGGGCACCTTGCCCCGCGCCGTGGCGCAAGCCGTGGCCGATGCGGGAATCGAGGTCAATCCCCTGCTGCTGTACGGGTGGTTTCGCTTCTCCGGTGAAGCGCGCCAGATCAAAGCCGGCAGTTACGAAATTGAACGTGGTGTGACGCCGCGCAGCCTGCTGCGTAAACTGGTGCGCGGTGACGAAGCCTTGCGGGCCGTGACGCTGGTGGAAGGCTGGACCTTCGCGCAATTCCGCTCGGCGTTACTAAAAGCGGAGCACCTTACGCCCACTACACGGGGGCTAGCGCCTGATTTGATCATGAAGTCGTTGGAGCGGCCGGGCCTGCACCCGGAAGGGCGATTCTTCCCGGACACCTACACCTACACCAAAGGCAGCAGCGATCTCGCGCTGCTCAAGCGCGCCTTGCGGGCGATGGACAAGCGGCTGGAATCGGCTTGGGCGCAGCGCGCACCGGATACGCCTTTGAAAACGCCCGATGAGGCATTGACGCTGGCCAGCATCATCGAAAAAGAAACCGGCCGTGCCAGCGACCAGGCGATGATTGCCGCCGTGTTCAGCAACCGCTTGCGCATCGGCATGATGCTGCAGACCGACCCGACCGTGATTTACGGCTTGGGCGAGAAGTTTGACGGTAACCTGCGTCGCACGGACTTGCAGACCGACACCCCCTGGAACACCTACACCCGCACCGGTTTACCGCCAACCCCGATTGCCATGCCGGGCAAGTCCGCGCTGCTCGCGGCGGTGCGACCAACGCCATCCAAGGCGCTGTATTTTGTGGCACGCGGCGACGGTACCAGCGAGTTCAGCGCCGACTTGGCAGCGCACAATCGGGCGGTGAACAAATTCCAGCGCGGACAACAATAAAACATGGCATCCCAGGGACTTTTCATCAGCTTTGAAGGCATTGATGGCGCCGGCAAGTCCACGCACATCGACGCGCTGGCGCAGGCGTTTCGGGCGCAGGGGCGGGCGGTGACGCTCACGCGCGAGCCCGGCGGCACGCCCTTGGCCGAAAAGCTCCGTGTTCTGGTGTTGAACGACGCGATGGACGCCATGACCGAGGCGCTGCTGGTGTTTGCCGCCCGGCGCGATCATCTGCAGCAACTGATCGAGCCGGCGCTGGCCCGGGGCGACGTCGTGCTGTGCGACCGCTTTACCGATGCCACCTTTGCCTACCAGGGCGGTGGGCGCGGTTTTAATCTGGAAACACTCTCATTTTTAGAGCGCACTGTGCAATCCGTGCAAGGGCTGGAGCCTGATTTGATCAGAAACCCTGACCTGACGGTGTGGTTTGATCTGGCGGCTGAAATTGCGGCGCAGCGTTTGGCCGGCGCACGCAGCCCGGACAAATTCGAGGCCGAGCCGGTCGAGTTCTTCCGGCGTGTCTCTGACGGCTACCGGCAACGAATGACGGCTTGCCCCCAGCGCTTCGCCCGCATCGAGGCCCACCAGACGCGTGAGGCCGTCTGGCACGATGTGTTGCACGCGGTGCAAGCCAAAGGCTGGCTGGCATGAACCTGCCTGACGTGGCGCCCTGGATTGCCGCGCAGAGCAAGGCGTTGCTGGCGCAAAACGGCCATGCCTGGTTGCTGGTGGGCCCGTCCGGGCTCGGCCAGTACCGCCTGGCACTGGCGCTGGTCAGCGCCTGGCTGTGCGAGCGCCCAACAGAGCAGGGCGCTTGCGGCACCTGCGGCAGTTGCCATGCGATCGAGGTGCGCACCCATGCTGACTTGTGCGTGTTGATGCCTGAGACCGTGTCACTGGATTTGGGCTGGCCCCTGAGCGAGAAGGCACAAGGCGAGATTGATGCCAAAACGCGCAAGCCAAGCAAGGAAATCCGCATCGAGGCCATGCGTGATGCCGTCGAGTTTTCGCAGCGCACCAGCGCGCGCGGTCGCGGCAAGGCCGTGCTGGTGTTTCCGGCCGAGCGCATGAACCACGTCACTGCCAATGCGCTGCTCAAGACCCTGGAGGAGCCGCCCGGGGACGTGAAGTTTGTCTTGGCGAGCGAGGCCGCCCACCAGCTGCTGCCGACCATTCGCAGTCGCTGTCTGGCGCACACCATGGTTTGGCCGACGCCTGATGTTGCGCTGGCGTGGCTGCAGCAGCGAGGCCTCGATTCGGCGCAAGCTGCGGTGATGCTGCGCGCCTCGGGGGGCCGCCCGGACGACGCCCTGCAGTTGGCGCAAGCCGGCCCCGGCGGGCCGACGCCGGCCGGTTGGGTCAAGTTGCCCCAAGCGATGGCGCGCGGCGACGTGAGCGGGCTCAAGGATTGGACCCCGACGCAAGCCGTCGACGCCCTACAGAAGCTCTGTCATGACCTGTTGACCGTCAAGGTGGGTGCCGCGCCCCGTTTTTTTGATGCCGCGGACTTGCCCTCGGTCAGTTCCCTGCCCAGCTTGACGGCTTGGGCCAAGGCGCTGGGGGCTGCCGCGCGCACGGTCGAACACCCTTTTAACAGCGGGCTGATGCTGGAAGCACTGGTGAGTCAGGCGCAAAATGCCCTCAATGCAAAGAATTAGCCAACGCCCATGAGTAATCCAACGCCAGTCACCCCGCGCCCGAGCGTCATTCAATTGGCCATCAAGGAAAAATCGGCACTGTACGCGGCCTATATTCCCTTGTTTACCGAAGGCGGCATCTTTATTCCGACCACGCGCGAATACGAGTTGGGCGACGATGTTTACGTGTTGCTGTCGCTGCCAGATGACCCGCAGCGTTACCCGATTGCAGGCAAAGTGGCGTGGGTGACACCGCCCAGGGCGACCAACAACCGCACGCAGGGCGTTGGCATCTTGTTTCCCCAGGATGAAAAATCGCGTTTGCTCAAGCTCAAGATTGAAGAAATTTTGGGCGGTCATCTGGCCTCAGATCGTCCCACGCAGACGATCTGAACTCCCGTTTCGCGCCGCAAAGGGGTCTGGGCAGCTCGTCCGCAATGCAGGTCAAACTGACCCGCTCGTTACTTCTTATGAACCCTTGTATGTTTACCGACTCGCACTGCCACCTTAATTTTCCGGAACTCCTGTCTCAGCTGCCGGCCATCCGCCAAGCCATGAGCGAGGCCAAGGTGGATCGCGCCCTGTGCATCAGCACCACACTGGAAGAATTTGGCGCAGTCCATACGTTGGCTACCCAATACGCCAATTTTTGGGCCACGGTCGGCGTGCACCCGGACAATGAAGGCGTTCAGGAGCCGAGTCTGCAGGACTTGCTGACCCGCGGCCGGCTGCCACGTGTGGTCGGGATCGGCGAGACCGGGCTTGACTATTACCGGCTGGGCGAGCGCAGTGTTGCTGACATGGCGTGGCAACGCGAGCGCTTTCGCACCCACATCCGCGCCGCCCGGCAGTTGGCCAAACCGCTGGTGATTCATACCCGATCTGCGTCTATTGATACCCTGGCGATTCTGCGGGAAGAGGGTGAGAACGGCACTATGGGCAGCGCCGGCGGCGTTTTTCATTGCTTTACCGAAACGCTGGAGGTCGCGCGATCGGCGCTCGACTTGGGCTTTTACATTTCTTTTTCTGGCATTCTGACGTTCAAGAGCGCCCAAGAGCTGCGCGATGTCGCCGCCTTCGTACCGCTGGACCGCATGCTGATCGAGACCGACAGTCCCTATCTGGCGCCAGTCCCGTACCGGGGCAAGACCAACAATCCGGCCTTGGTTCCCTATGTCGCGGCGCAGCTCGCTGAGATCAGGCGCTGCCCGGTGCAAGAGATTGCCAGCATCACCAGTCGCAATTTCGAGGCGCTGTTCAAAGGAGTATTGCTGTGACGGCAGTTGGCAAACCATATTTAATGTTTAACTTTAAGACTATTTTTTATCTTATTGTTTTATATGCTTATTCTATTTGTCAAGCCGGGTCTTATGACGATTTCTTCACGGCCATCAAACGTGACGATGCCAACACCGTCATCAGCCTTTTGAACCGGGGCTTTGACGCCAATACGCTCAGCCCGGCGGGTGAACATGGTTTGTTGCTGGCCCTGCGGGAACCGTCGCTCAAGGTGGCGACGGTCCTGATCAACTGGCCCAAGACCCAGGTTGAGTCGCGCAACCGCCAGGACGAAAGCCCGCTCATGCTCGCTGCCATCAAGGGTTTGACCGACATCTGCCAGCAGCTCATCAGCAAAGGCGCGGACGTCAACAAGCCAGGCTGGGCGCCGCTGCATTACGCGGCCACCCATGGGCATCTGGCGGTAATGAACCTGCTGTTGGAAAACCATGCCTATATCGACGCAGCGTCACCCAACGGCAGCACGCCGTTGATGTTGGCAGCAAGCTACGGCACACCGGCAGCCGTGAAACTGCTGCTGGAAGCCGGCGCAGACCCCATGCTCAAGAATGAGCAAGGCCTGTCGGCGATTGATTTTGCCCAACGCGCGAACCGTGCTGATTCCGCCGAAATCATTGCCGCCTTTGTGCGCAGTCGCCAGCCCAAAGGAAAATGGTAAGTGATCTGAATCGTACTTTATACGATGTATATTATGTTAAGTTAAGTCGCAAGATCGTTTCTCTCTTTTTTGGACTCTCCTGCCATGCCTGCCATCACCTCTCCTGCAATCGCTGCGGTTAGACTGTCGGCTTTGCCACTTACGGGATATTGATCATGAGCAAACTGGTTACGTACGACCTGGCCGACGGTGTCGCCACGCTGACGCTGGACAATGGCAAGGTGAATGCCCTGTCGCCTGATCTGATTGCGGACTTCAATCAGGCGCTGGATCAGGCCGAGCAAGATCGCGCGGTAGTGATCATCACCGGCAAGCCCGGCATTCTTTCCGGCGGATTCGATCTGAAGGTCATGATGTCAGGCCCGCAAAATGCGATTGATCTGGTGACCGCCGGCTCACTGTTGACGCGCCGGATGTTGGCCCACCCGCTTCCGATCATCGTTGCCTGTCCGGGCCACGCGGTTGCCAAAGGTGCGTTTTTGTTGCTGGCAGCCGATTACCGAATTGGCGTTGAGGGGCCGTTCAATATCGGGCTCAACGAGGTGCAAATCGGCATGACCATGCACCATGTAGGTATCGAATTGGCGCGTGACCGCTTGAGCCCAGCAGCATTTCAACGCTCTGTCATCAGCGCTGAAATGTTCAATCCCCAAGGAGCGTTGGTCGCGGGCTTTTTTGACCAGGTGGTGGCGGTTGAGCAGTTGCTGCTCACGGCCCAGGAAGTCGCCCAACGTTTGAAGAAAATCAACATGCCAGCGCACAAGAACACCAAGCTCAAGGCCCGCAAAGCGCTGTTGGAGACTCTCGACAGTGCCTTGGAGCGCGACAAAATAAGCGGCTTGCATTGAGAGCCAGGGCTGGCGCGGATAGCGCCTGCCTTGCCTTCCCCTGAAGGCAGTGAAGACGCTAGCTCTTGGGTAGGTCGCGCAGGTCGCGGCGCAGGATCTTTCCGATCGGCGACTTGGGCAATTCATCGCGAAACGTAATGTGGCGCGGGATCTTGTAGCCGGTGAGTTGGCTCCTGCAATGCGCGATGATGTCTTCCTTCGTGAGATTGGGGTCTTTTCTGACAATCACTACTTTCACCGTCTCGCCGGTTTTTTCATCGGGTATGCCCACCGCCCCGCATTCAAGCACTCCCGGATGCGTCGCGATCACGCTCTCAATCTCATTGGGGTAGACGTTGAAACCAGAAACCAGAATCATGTCTTTTTTGCGGTCGGTGATGGTGAAACCGCCCTCGCTGTCCAGATGGCCGATATCGCCGGTTTTTAACCAGCCGTCCTGCATCACCTTGGCGGTTTCTGCCGGGTTGTTCCAGTAGCCCTTCATGACCTGCGGACCACGGATGCAAATTTCGCCGGTGTGCTGTTCAATATCGCCCTCGCCGCGCCAGACTGGCAACTCGTTGAAGTGCTCATCGCGGATCGAGACGTCAGTGGACGGGATCGGCAAACCGATTTTGCCGTCCCAGGGTGTGGAAAGCGGGTTGGCGCAGACCCCAGGCGAGGTCTCGGTCAGGCCGTAGGCCTCCATGATGTAACGCCCAGTCACTTGCTGCCAGCGCTCGGCCACCGATTTTTGGACCGCGGCGCCACCGCCCACCACCACTTTGAGGGTGGAAAAATCGAGTTGGGCAAAGCCCGGGGCATTCAGCAGGCCGTTGAACAAGGTATTGACGCCGGTCATGACGCTGAACTTCCACCGCCTGAGCTCCTTCACCAGCGCCGGCAAGTCGCGCGGATTGGTGATGAGCACGATCAGACTGCCCCACTTCATGAACGACAGGGTTGAGGTCAGGCAGAAGATGTGATACAGCGGCAACGGCGCAATGGCGATCTCGGCGCCCGGTTGGAAGCTCGCCGAGATCCAGACACCGGTTTGTTCGACGTTGGCCAAAACGTTGCGGTGGGTCAGCATGGCGCCCTTGGAGACACCGGTGGTACCACCGGTGTACTGCAGGAAAGCGATGTCCTCGCCCTTGACTTGAACCGGCTTGAGCTCAGAGCGGGCGCCGAGCGCCAGCGCGGCCCGAAAGCCGATGGCGCCCTCGATGTGCCAGGTCGGCACCATCTTTTTCACCTTCTTGATGACGAAGTTGACCAGCCAGCGCTTCGGCCAGGGCAACAGGTCGCCGACTTGCGTGGTGATCACATGCTTGACCGGCGTCTTGCCAAGCACGCCCTGCAGCACGCTGGCGAAGTTCTCAATAATGACGATGGCTTTGGCGCCAGAATCCTGTAACTGATGTTCTAACTCACGCGGTGTGTACAAGGGGTTGACATTCACGACGACCATGCCCGCACGCAGGATGCCAAACAGTGCCACCGGGTATTGCAGCAGGTTGGGCGCCATGATGGCGACGCGGTCGCCCTGCGCCATACCGGGCAATCCCTGCAGAAAGGCGGCAAACTCGCACGTCAGGCGCTCCAGGTCGGCATAGCTCAAGGTGCGGCCAAGGTTGTGAAAAGCCGGTCGGTCAGCGAACTTGGCTGCCGTTTTCTCTAGCAAATCGGGGATCGACTTGAATAAGTCGGGATTGATCTCGGCGGGCATGCCGACGGGATAATTTTTGAGCCAGATTTGCTTATCGATGTTGTTCTCCGTTGAAAGTTGATTGAGGGCTACGCCCTCAGGACACTGAAAAATGTACGGTCGGCGCGCTCAGGTCGGCAAATGATGTGCCGAGGGCAATTTCACCGCGCCCGTGCAAGACGCATTCCTCGCGCCTGAGCAAGAGGTCAGAGCCGCCGCCCGAAAATCGCACCCAGCAGCCGTAGGAGCTGAGGTCGACCAGCATGACGCTGCCATTGCGCCAGTCAATGCGTGCGTGGGTGCGAGAAACGCGTGGGTCATTTACAACCAACTCGGCCTGGTGCATGCGCCCAATTTGAATCGGCAGTTCAAATGACTGGAAGGTCTTGCAGGTGTCAAGCCAGGTCAGCTCAATCTGGCCGCCCAGTGCATCGGTTTGAGTCACATCAAACTGCGGGTCCATCTCGGCCTGCATGGTCAGAAAATCAGAGGAGACGTCCTCTTGCCAATCGACCTGGTAGACGGTACACGGCTCGGCGCGCCCACGGATGTTGATCGGCCCCAGAACGCGAAAGCGCACACCCTCCGCTTCCGCGGCGCTGTCCAGCGCAGCGCTATTGGCCCAGATCTGGTGGGCACCCGAGAGGTCACTCAGACGCGCCGCTATATTGACGGCATCGCCATAACAGTCGCCAGCCAAGAGTTCGACATCACCACTGGCCACGCCGATGCGGATCGGCATCCGTTGGGAGGGCGGAACCAGGGTCATGCGTTTTTGATGCCTGCGTTGTATCTCGACCACGGCATTGATGGCGGATCCGCTGTCCGCAAACAGGGCCAGCACCCCATCGCCCAGCATTTTGACAACCCGCCCACCGTGCGATTCAACGACTGCGGCAATCCAGGTCGTTATCTGCGTCACAGCCAGCGTCGCCTTGGCATTGCCCAAGGCTTCAAAGACACTTGTGCTGCCAAACAGATCGGCAAATACGACAGTCGTGTGCTCACCCATACCCAGCTGATTCCGTTTCTTGATCTTGGACCGAGTTTAGGTCAAATCCCCACATTTTCAGGTGTGGCCCCAAAACAGCAAGGCGTCGCGTCCCTGCACCATCAGATCGGTTTTAGCGCCCACTGGCAACAGCACTTTGGTGGCGACATGGCCATAGGGCAAGTTGGTGAGCACCGGGGTTTTCGTCTGCTGGCGCAGCCAGTTCACGACTGTCTGCAATTTGTAGCCCCGGTCGTGCGGCACCAGTTTGAAGTCGGTGAACTGACCCAGCAAAATCGCTTTTTGCCGCGCCAAAACACCCGCATGCAACAGCTGCGTCAGCATGCGCTCGATCCGGTAAGGATGTTCGGCCACATCTTCCAGAAACAGGATGCCGCCTTTGACCTCCGGAAGGTACGGCGTGCCCAGCAGCGAGCACAACAGCGACAGGTTGCCACCCCAAAGTATTGATTTATTTATGCCAAATGAGGCTGTAGCCCCCGTGGATATTGCCTTAGTAGCTATTAAATTTGCATCAACCGGCAGGTGGGATGCAGCGCTGCTGACCGGCTCACGCAGTTGCCGCCAGCCCGCGCCCTCCCCCTGCCCGCTTATCAGATCGTCAAAGCAGGCTTCCATGATGTCGTCGGGCACAAGCTGGGGGGCTGTGACGTGCACGCTGGCAGCAACTTGCTTGCCGCCTACGCCAAAACCTTCGCACAGGCCCGGCCCTGCCCAGGTGACGCGCCCGGTTTTCGCCAGCACGGCACTCTGAAAGGCCGTGAAATCGCTGATACCCACGAAGCGCATGCCTTGATCGATCGCCTTGGCCACGGCTTTGTAGTGAATGCCCGGCAGAATGCGGCTCAGGCCGTAGCCACCGCGAGAGATCAACGCAACATCGGCCCCGCTGGCTGCAGCGCGGTGAATGGCCGCCAGGCGGGTCTCGTCGTCCCCGGCAAAGCGCAAATGACTGGCCAGCGCGGCCGCGTCGACTTCAACCTCATGGCCCAGGGACTCAAGCCGCGCCACGCCGCGTTTGAAAGCGGCCTTGTCGCGCACGGCGCCAGACGGAGAATAAATGTAGATGTGCTTGTTCATAATGAATTCGAATTGGATTTCAGGGCGCTCGC
>NZ_JAAFHA010000008.1 GCF_010365055.1 Rhodoferax sp. | reverse complement strand
TGACCGCATCGGGCGTGGCAAAAACAGTGCGTTCCTTGAGCTGCTGGGCCAGCGCCCGGCGCGACAGCTCCAGCACCGCCACAATCTCTGCGCGTTTGGCCGGCCCCAGACCCTTGATGCGCTTGAGGTCGTCGGCGCTGGCATGCAGCAGGCCGGCGATGCCGTCAAAACCATCGTTGTTGTCGGCGCTGGATTTTTTGAGCGCCAGCAGCTCCTGCGCCATCTGCAGCACGCCTTTGCCCTTGATGCCGGTGCGCAGCAATAGCGCCAGCAACTCGACGTCGCTCAGGGCAGAAGCGCCGCGTGCGAGTAGCTTCTCGCGCGGGCGGGCGTCGGCTGGCAGGTCTTTGATAGGCATGGGAGTGAGGGCAGACACCATCGGGTCTGGGTTTATACAAGAGAGGCCAGTTTATCGGGACTTTTTGTAACCTCAGCAATCCTGAAGGGACATTTGTCCAGTGTGGGTCATTGTCGAGCAAGACTCATTGTCTACCCGCAGGTACTCATCGCCTTCAACGGGCAGGCTTCAGGCATTACGCGTCGATGGAATATTAACGTTGCGGCGGCAGTGGGCCCAAAGCAGTCAGACAATCTTTAGAAAGCAGTTATTCGACGGGAATCTGTTACCCCCGCGCACGTCTGTACAATAAATAACGGTCTGAAAAACGATGCCCGACATGACAGCATAAATGACGACTGCGCGGCTAACAGGTTCGTCGATTGGACCCGCAACGGCGGGATGCGTTTCTGACAGTCTTCACAAAGAGTTCTGCCGTTGCGGCCCACTCACGGCCAACGTTAGGTCTCACAAACCACTTACTGTGGGCACCTACCCATTGATGAATGCCATTCGCCCAGGTTTGCTCTACTTTGTCCTTGTGATGGGGACCGGATTCCTACTTGGCATGATTCGAGTGCCATTCCTCGTTCCACGAATTGGAGAGCGCTGGGCGGAGCTGGCGGAAATGCCAATCATGGCAGTTGTCATCTTCTTCTCCGCAGGGTATGTACTGAAACGCTACCCCAGTGTGCGCTTTCATGGGCAATCCTTGATCGTCGGTCTACTTGCCCTTGCCTTGTCTGTCGGCGCAGAACTGGGGCTTGCTGTTGTTTTCCAGGATCAAACTCTCGCAGAGTTCATCGCAACCCGAGACAAAGTTTCGGGCTCTGTCTACCTGGCCTTGCTAGTCGTCTTCGCCCTCATGCCCCGGCTTCGTCTTTCCGGCCATTCACTGCGTTCTTTGTTGGGTGTTTGGCGATAAGTGTCATCGCAACTGCATTGTTCAATAGGTCGCGTGGCAGCATTCTGCTGTCGGGGTTCTTCCACTTCTCGCTCATAAGAATCACGCCATACACCCAACAGGATTAGGCCCTGCTGTTATCTCTTGCTCGCGTTCTTGCTATTGCCCGTGCGCGGCAAGCGGATCGTGAAGGTCGTCCCGTCCTCCTTGGTGGAGGTGATCTCGATTCGCCCACCATGCGCGACAATGATCTCACGGGTGATGTACAGGCCTAGTCCCAAGTTAATCTTGTCGCTTAGCTTGCGCTCGCTCGCCGGGCGTAGGGCAAAGCGCTTGGCCGGGTCGAAAATCGTTCTCAGTTGTGCCGACGAAATCACCTCGCCCGCATTTTGGATCGTCCAGATGATTTCGTCATCGTTATGTTCCCGAACAGTGACGACGATGGGTTCCTCAGGAGAGCCGTGGTCGATCGCGTTTGCGATCAGATTGCCGAACGCCTGGCTGATGCGTGAGCGGTCCCATATCACCTCCATGTCGCCCGCTATTTCCAGTTTGATGGACCGATCAGGATGAAATAAGCGCATCTCCTCGACAATGGTGGTGCACACAGACGAAAAATCCATCGAGGACGTTGCGACCGGGATGCCGTCTCCAAGGTGGCTTGTCGAAAAGTCGAGCAGGTCTGAAACGATTTCGGCTACGCGATTGCTGCTATCGACGATGAGTGATGCCGTCTTGACCGCATTGGGAGTCAGATTGGCGTTGCCCGTCAGCATTTGCGCTCCCACGCTGATGGCTCCGAGCGGCGAACGCACGTCATGGCCGAGAATGGCCAGGAACAGATTTTGCGAGTCCCGATGCATCGCCGAATAGCGCGCGACCGATTCGGCCAGCGACTGGTCGATCGCTTCATTGAACCTGACCATGTCCTTGATTTCGCCCGCGGTAATGGTCTTGATGTCGTCTTGCCAAAGTCTCAGTACGCTGGCACGCAGGGCCCGGTACTCCGAAGCCAGCTGTTCGATTGTGAATCCAGACGAGAGGCGATCGACGGCGTGAATCTCTGCGGCGGTATCCTCGGGTACTTGAGGGGCAAGGCCCTGCGACTTGTCGATGCCCTCTTGCCGGGCCTGATCTGTATCGAGGTCAGCGGCCACGGCCTTGAGCATTGCTTCGGCATGGTCACGCAGTTCTCTGGCTGTCATCCGATGAATGGTCGCGTGTATGGTCTTGGCGAAGTCTTCCCATTCTTGCAGGATGGCTTCCAAATTGGTCAATATGAATTTTGACAGGCGCATAGGATTTCTTTCGATGTGGCGATTCAGATGCCAAATGGCGAAGGAAATGCAAAGCAATTACTTGTAGTCTGTTTTCGGAAGCATTATCCACCGACTAGAGTTCAACAGAGGTGCCGCTTGATCCTTCGCTAGAGCCGAGCACCAACGACTCGGGCCTGTTCACGACCAGGTGGTGATTGTCAGTTCCGCAGTGGGCGTGAGTTTGAACGTCCGCTTTACCTGCGCCAGTGGGCCCAAAGCGGGCATAGAGCGCAGGGGAAAGCAGCCACGCACACCGCCAAACGTTGCGACGTTGCTGGCACATGGCGCGAACCTTCGGAGAGATCCAAAAATGGCGGTATCAGTCCTGTTCACGTTAGCATCGCAGGCAGCATTTTGCCCGCTTTCAGCAGCGCCCCTAGCGCCTGCGATGAAACTGGAGCCGAAAAAAAATAGCCTTGCGCGTAATCGCATTTCGCTTCTTTCAGCCAATCTCTTTGCTCGACTGTTTCCACGCCTTCCGCAATCACTTTCAGCCCGAGCTTATGCGCCATCACGATGATCATTTCCGCAATCGAGCGGCAATCCCTGCTGGTCGCCAACTCATGTACAAATGACATGTCGATCTTCAGAAAATCAACATTGAGCTTCTTCAGACTGAGCATGGATGAACATCCCGTACCGAAGTCGTCGATCGACAACTGGACCCCGGCCGTTCTGAGATAGTCCAGCTTTTCGCGAACGTTGGACGATTCGTTGGTAAGTGCCCCTTCCGTGATTTCCACCGAGAGGCTATTGCCGGGCAGGGCGAGCGCAGTCAGGCGCGTGTCCCAGTCTTTCATCGGCACCTTGCTCATCAGTTCGGCCGATGATTTATTGACACTGATTTGGAAGGGTCGGCCCAGCAAGGTGCTCCATTCTTTTGCACAGTGCATGGCGTCGTTCAACACCCATTCGCCGATTTCTCCGATCAACCCGGTTTCTTCCGCGAGACCGATGAAGTCATGCGCAAGCAACAGCCCCGAGTTCGGATGATGCCAGCGCAACAGTGCTTCCGCCTTGACAATTTTTTCATCGGAAAGCGCAACGATGGGCTGGTAGTAAACGGCCAGTTCGTTGCACGGTATGGCACGCCTCAACTCGTCAATCACCTTGAGGCGGGCCCAAGCGGCATCGCGCATGGCGACGGTGAAGTAGCTAAAACAGCTTTTCCCGGCGTTCTTTGCCGCATACATGGCCTGATCCGCGTTTCTCAGCAGATCTTCTGGCGTGCTTGCGTCCTGGGGAAAGAGCGTAATGCCGATGCTGGCGGAAATTTGGACATCCTTGCCGAGTATGGAGAACGGCGTGGCGAGCGCGACGAGCATCTCTTGCACCAAAATTTCCACATGCAGAACCTTGTTGACGTCGGTGATGATCACGGTAAATTCGTCGCCGCCCAGACGTGCAACCGTATCCGTGCCACGCACACAGCGGCCGATTCGCTGTGCGACCTGTTGCAGTAACTGATCGCCGGCATCGTGGCCTTGTCGATCATTGACGTTCTTGAAACCATCCAGATCAATAAAAAGCAGGGCAATGGACAGGCCACTGCGCGCAGCACGTTTAACGTCCTTATCCAGATAATTCAGAAAATAACTTCGATTCGGCAAGCCAGTCAGAAAATCATAATTGGCGCTGCGCATGGCCTCTTCTTCGGTTGCCTTGCGTTGGGTCACGTTTCGCGCTGTTGCTGCAATCGCGTCCAAATACCCGCTCTCATTGCAAACGGGTTCGAAAATGAATTCGAAGATAGCTTTGTCCTCGGCGGTTGGCGAGAAGGACATTTCTCCACTTTGGCTGACTCTTGTATCAATCACACCCTGCAACTTCTGTTGAAGGTCCACCGCATTGGGCAAGTCGAGCTCAATGAAACTCTTGCCAACCATTTCTTCCAGCGGCTTGTTGAACAATCCGACCGTGGTTTTATTCGCGTAAACCAATCGGCCTCGGGTGTCCATGATGAAGTTCAGGTCGGGCGACGAGGACAGAAGCGCATCAAACAGGCGGGAATAGCGCTCTAGCGATTCCGATAAGGCTTGGTCAATCGCTTCGTTGAATCGGGTTCCCTCGTCGCTGACGGCCCGCGGGGTCGTTAGGAACGAATCGCCCCAGAGTTGCATGACGCTAGCCCGCAGCGCACGGAATTCGGACAATGCCTCGTTAATGCTGAATCCCGCTGACAGGCGATCATTGCCGTGTACCGTGGCCTGGGTTTGCGTGCTGGCATCCGCTGCGTTACCTTTGGATTTCTCGGCCTGCTCAAGAGAAGTTTGGGGGTGATCAAGGTCGGCGGCGATGGTCAGCAAAATCCCCTTGGCATGGTCTTTCAGCTCTACCGTGTCCATATGGCGGGCGCCGGGAATGGTTTTGGCGAACGCCTCCCACTTCGAAACGATCACTTCGATGTTGGTGCGAATAAATTCAGGTAGGGCCATGGTGGGCATGTTCGTTTTCCTTTCTACTTTTCCATTTCCCGTTGAGGGCAACAGTCTCGGCAACGGGCACTTTGCCCGCGAACGCGCTCGCACCGCAATTCGAACTATTTTGACTGGTTCGATTGGTTGACATCGCTTCGCGCCCGCGTCGAACAGGCCGCTGCACACTTGCGCGATGCCCCAATGGGTAGTAATCGCTCATTTATATCGCGGATGAAATACGTGGTCTGTGCGCTAACGCACCGGGCGTCGGTTAGCTGGGGGGATAGATGCTGAGGGTGCCCCCCTCCTTAAGGGCTCGGGAATTTTGACATTGCGATAGAACGGCCATTAATCAGGAAGAAGCCACCAAGCACGGGGTGGATCCTCTGATGGGTACGGCATCAAAGCCCCAGGGCACCGAGTTGGTCCACGGTCATGCGGTCTGCAACTTCAAACCTCGACAGGAGTTGGTACAGCTTCCAGGAGGTATCTGCTGATGAAGGGAAGTGTCCCCATTGCCGCAATCCCAGAGGCGAAAATTAGTAGTCTTCGAGTGCCGATGGAGATTGTCAAATCGTCCCGCCTCTCGTTCGGAAAAGTCGTAGTTTATGTCTGCATTCGAATGGTTTCTCGGATGTCCGGTTTTGTTAAGGTTTATACGACGCCCACCCTTGGTAGTCATCGGTGCGCAACAGGTGTGCCTGCACGGGCGGGCATCCTACAAACCTTAACAAAGGACTCGTCGATGGACGACCAGGAGCCGACAGTCGGAATTTCTCAGCCAATGATTGTTCACGGGCAGTGAGCAGTCCTTCAATGTCGACCAAAGATGTGATCAATGCATCAATCGCTTGCCAAGCCGGGGGTCGTATTAATGACTGCTGTTCCTCCCCTTGCAGGCGATGGCGGCACCGGCAGGTCCAGTCCGGCATCAGGGCAGCGACAGATGGTTTTCCAACCTTTCTCACTTGGTTGCCGTGGCCTGGTATCCAGAACTTTCGCCTTCCCCACCAATTCGGCGTGCTGTGTGACAATCTGAGCAACTCCAGGCAGAAGCCCGTTGAGCATCAGCCCTGTTTTTGCAGGTCGTTTTTTTGAAACAGGAAGCCAAAATATGAAAATTGCTTCCAAGGGCGGCGACAGGTGGCGCTCGAATATGCGTATTGTGCTGTTGGCGCTCTCGGCACTGGCTGTCGGTGTGGTAGCTTTTTTGGCATTTCGGTCGCCGGTCACCCCCACAATGGCGGGGACAAAGGTTTCGATCGCGGTGCCCATGCAGATCAACAGCGCCCTGATACTGGTTGCGTCCGGGCAGGGTCTGTTCCGCAAGGCTGGCGTGGATGTCGCAAGCCAACCCTTAGAGCTGGGCAAAGATGCTTTGAAGGCCGTTCTCGACGGCGAGGCGGATTTGGCAGTAGTGGCCGATACACCGGTCATGTTCGCGCTTCTTGGTGGCGCTGATATTGCCATGCTCGCCGGCATTTCGCAGAGCCGTCGCGCCTTGGCAATCATTGCCCATAGTGATCGCGGCATCAACAAAATTGAAGATCTCAAGAGCAAGTCCATCGGCTTAACCCAAGGCACCAATTTGACCTACTTTCTTGATGCAATGCTGCAAGTCCATGGCGTTCCAAGCGATGGGGTGACTGCGATCGACCTGCGCACGGATGCGGCAATCAGCGCCTTTAAGGATGGTCGGCTTGACGCGGCAGTGGTGTATCAGCCGTTCCTGGGCGAGCTGCAATCGGAAATGGGTAACCGGATCAAAGTCTTTTATGGTGAAGATGTCTATGCTTTTCGTTTCATACTGGTGGGCAAGCCGTCTTACATTGACAGCCATCCGCAAGAAGTCCGCGCTGTCTTGCGCGCCTTGATTGCGGCTAACCAGGCCATCCGTACCAACCCGGTTGAAGCGCGTCGTTTGGTGGGTGATGTGCTCAATATTGATGACGCCACCATGGCAAAAATATTTGAGCCCGAAGACTACGCTATCTCCCTCGACCAAGCGATGCTGCTGGCGCTGGATGATCAAACACGCTGGGCGATGAAAAAGGGGCTTGCCGAGACCAGGCCGATGCCCAACTACATGAATTACATGAAATATCAAGACCTCGAGGCAGTGCTGCCGACTGCAGTAACGATCGTGCACTAGGAGCTGCCTTGAAGATTCGCTCGCAGATCAACGGGTTGCTGGTGCTAGCAGCCTTGATTATTCCCGTTGCCGTTGGTATGACGCTGCTTTCGGCGCGCGATGTCGAGCAGGCAACCAGTGATATCAATGCCGCCGAGGATTTGATCCATAGCGCCACGCAGCTAAGGCAAGTGGCGGTGGAAACCGCTTTGTTTGATGAGGTGCGCGCAAAAGATCAGTGGTCGCGCAAGATTGCCGGTGTCAGCGGTGAGATTGACCGCATGCGCACCACCACGCCGCGAGAGAAGACGAATCTGGATCAGATTCGAATGCGAGTTGCGTTGATGGAAATCATCTATCCGCGGTTAACGGTTAAGCCTGGCGCGGCCGCCGACGCAGCCGCCGCACAGACACGCGCGGTTGCGTCGCTCTTGGGGGTGACCCAGGAACTTATCGAGATTGGGAACGAACTGATACGTAGCAATCGGGATGAGGCCGGAACCGCCTTACGCGCCATGCAAGTGTCAATCGGAGTGATCATTCTGGCAATGGGGGCATTCACCGTTTTTGTCTGGCTGCTTATTAGGCGGCGCATCCTGCGCCCTTTGCGCATTTTTGAGCAAAGCACAACGCAGCTGGCGCAAGGCAATTACGCGTACCGTCTGAAGCTGCAGCAGATTGACGAAATCGGTGACCTGGCGCGCGCCTTCAACGCCATGATTGCGCGCATCGAGACGTCCACGGTCGAACTTGAAAAGCGCGGTGACAGACTTGCCGACGCGGTGCTCGCCAGAACAACCGAACTTTTTCAAGCAAAGGAGCTTGCCGAAACACTGTCGCATTACGCCCGAAGTTTGATTGAAGCCAATCTGGACCCTTTGGTCACCATCAGCGCGCACGGCACGATCACTGACGTGAACGAAGCCTCCGTGCAGGCAACGGGTGTGCCGCGTGAGCAGCTCATTGGCACGGACTTCTCTGACTATTTCACCGAACCCGACAAGGCGCGCATCGGCTACAAAAAAGTCTTCTCGCAGGGCATGCTGCGCGACTACCCCCTCGCCATACGCCACAGGGCAGGCGGCATCATGGACGTGCTCTACCACGCAGCCGTTTACCGCGACGACAAGGGCAACGTCCTGGGCGTGCTTGCCGCAGCCCGCGATATCACCGAACGCAAGCACCTCGATCAGCTGCTGCATGAGAAAAATGCCGAGTTGGAGCACGCCACAGCCGTGGCGGAAAAGGCGAACCTGGGGAAATCAGAGTTCCTCTCCAGCATGAGTCATGAGTTGCGCACGCCACTCAACGCCATCCTCGGCTTTGCCCAACTTATCGAATCTGACTCACCACCGCCAACGCCGACTCAGAAGCGCGGTCTCGATCAGATCCTGCGCGCCGGATGGTACTTGCTGGAACTGATCAACGAGATCCTCGATCTGGCGCAGATCGATTCGGGCAAGATCATGATGTCGCTGGAGCCGGTGTCGCTGGCCGACGTGATGAGCGACTGTCAAACCATGGTGGGTCCGCAGGCAAATGATCGCGCAATTACTATCATGTGTGAACCACTTGCGTCGGCTTATTTCATCCTGGCCGATCAAACCCGGACGAAACAGGTCCTGATCAACCTTCTTTCCAACGCAATCAAGTACAACCGGCCAGGCGGCGCTGTCAACGTCGCGTGCGCTTTGGTGGCACCAGATTCGATTCGCATCAGCATTCAAGACACCGGCTTTGGAATGACTGCGCAACAGCTTGCGCAGCTTTTTCAGCCTTTCAATCGTCTCGGCAAGGAGTCCGGCCCGGTGGAGGGCACGGGCATTGGCCTGGTCGTGACCAAGCGGCTGGTCGAACTGATGGGAGGCGCGATTGGCGTGGACAGCGCCGTCGGGGTGGGGAGCGTGTTCTGGATCGAATTCAAGCTGACGACTACGCCTCAGATTGACATTCAAGCAACCGAGCACAAGGTGCTAAAGCGGTCCCAGGGGCCTGATGGCACGCCGATGCGCACGCTGCTCTATGTGGAAGACAACCCGGCAAACCTGCAACTGATCGAGCAACTTCTTGCCCGCCACTCCGACCTGCGCATGTTGAGCGCAGCGGACGGTAATCTCGGCATCGAGTTTGCACGCGCCCATCAGCCAGACGTTATTCTGATGGACATCAACCTGCCAGGCATCAACGGGATCGACGCCATGAAAATCCTGCGCGCCGACCCTTTGACGGCGCATATTCCGATCATCGCAGTCAGCGCCAACGCGCTGCCCCGTGACATCGAGAGGTGCCTTGCGCTTGGCTTTTTCGACTATCTCACCAAACCCATCATGCTCGACGAGCTTGTGCGCGCTATAGACTTGGCACTGCCATTATCAGTATCGAATTAAACCGCCGCGGCGGCCATGCAGTAGGCATGAGGGATGGAGCATTGCGCCCAGTCTTCGACAGCTGATGACGTAAGTACCTTGATTTCATTAGGTTTGACTTTAAATCGTGCCCCTACAAGAGGCTCAATTGTCGATTTGCATTGGGCTGTTCGACTTTTAACGCTTTGAACATGTCATGCTGCTCATCGCACATGGAAGACACGCCGCTCAGTGGCTTTGCGCCGCTCAAACTGACATGGTGATGCTGCATGCGCTCGGGCAGGCGGTGGTAGACGGGGCCGATTTTCAGCTCGGACTTCAACACTTGAAGCCCCGCTCAATGGCGCCAGGTGCCACCTGCCCAAGCTTGGGCGACATCGTCCACTACGGCTCGGCCAGTATCGGGGTGAAACTCATTGGTGGCGGTGGCGGTGGCGGTGGCGGTGGCGGTGGCGACAATGACCCCGACCAAATCTTGAAGGACGCCGACGCAGCCATGTACACAGTCAAGAACAGCCGCCGTTAACGCAGCATAATCTCCCCTCGCCGGTGGCTGGGCTCGACCACCTCGGGCGGTGGGCAGCAGCAAACTGCGTTCACCGTGCGACTCCACACTCAGCACCACTTCAAATCCGAATGCAACCGGGTGCACCTACCAAAATGGTCACCTGCCGCCATCGGTAAAGTGCGAAATGGCAAACACCTGAGGCAGGTCAAATGCCACCAGACACGCGCGTTTGTTTTGTCTATCCCGAAGCAGCACCGCAAACACCTCATGCGGTTTGGCCGCCAGGTGCCGCTGCAAATAGTGCTTGACGGCGTCAGGGGTGGCAAAGATGGTGCGTTCTTTCGGTTGCTGCGCCAGGGTGCGGTGCGACAGTTCCAGCACCGCCACCAGTCCAGCCAGGGGTTTGGTTCGGTCTTCTTGCACAAGCTTCAGTTTAGACGCTCGACCTACTGCCAATGCCCGTGCCGAGCAGCTTGTGTTCGCATCGGGTACGATCAATCCACAAATTGCAGCCCGGTCACTTTTCTACCCTGGTCAGACCATGAAACTACGCCATTTGGGCAGCTTGATGCTCG
Organism: Rhodoferax sp.; assembly: GCF_010365055.1. Taxonomy (GTDB): domain Bacteria; phylum Pseudomonadota; class Gammaproteobacteria; order Burkholderiales; family Burkholderiaceae_C; genus Rhodoferax. The sequence continues at coordinate 57,953 of NZ_JAAFHA010000008.1, read as the reverse complement.
CGCTGTGCGCCATTGCCACTGCCGCGGCGGCCGGGCCGGACTGCTCGCGTCCTCTCACGCTGGCCTTGCATGACCACGGTCTGCTCTACTCGGCCGATACCGACACCGGCATCGACAAGGATTTTGCCGACGAACTGGTCCGCCGCAGCGGCTGCAAAATTGCGGTGAGCCTCATGTCGCGCGCGCGCATCTGGCAGCTGATCGAGTCCGGCGCGCTCGACTTCAGCCTGTCTGGCATCACCAACGCCGAGCGCAACCGGTTTGCCGGCTTTGCCTGGTATTTCAGCAACAAATACTATTTGCTGGTGCGTCAGGACTCCGGTTCGCGCCAGTTGGCCGACTTCGAGCGCAATGAGCGGTTTCGGCTCGGCGTCATCCGCAGCTTTCGCTACAGCGAGTCCGCCAACCGACTGGTCGACAAACTCACGCTCGCCAACCGCGTCAGCCAGGCCAATGGCCTGGCGCCGCTGTATGAGACGCTGCTGCTCAACCGCATCCAGGGCATGATCATTGAGCCCTTCGACTACCCGGCGCTGGACCAGAAGAAAATCCGCGACATTAGCTCTGTCATTGAGTTTGACGACCCGCCCGTGCCCCACGGCCTCATCATGTCAAAGAAGGCCTTGATTCCGGCTGAGCAGGACAAGTGGCGTGCATTGGTCAATGACATGCGCGCCGATGGCACCGTGCGGCGCATCTTCGAGAAATACTTTGATCCCGGACTCGCTGGCGCCCTCGTTGATTTCCAGCCCCCGCCATGAGCTGGGTCCGCCTGAGCCGGTTACCCCTGCTCATCTTGGTTGCCTCGCTTGGCGTGACCTGGCTGCTATGGAGTCACGAGCGGCAAGTCTCGCGCAATCAGGTGCGCTCCCAGTTCGATTTTGCGCTGCGAGAGGCAGTCAGCCGTGTCGAGCAGCGCATGGCCAGCTACGAGCAGATGCTGCGTGGCGTGCAAGGCCTGCTCGCCACCACCGATGCCGCTGACCGCGACAAGTTCCGCGACTACGTCAGCGCGCTGCAACTCGGCGCCAACTTTTCCGGCATCCAGGCCATCGGCCACGCTGAGTGGGTGCCAGCGGCAGGCAAAGACGCCCACGAGGCCGACATGCGCCGGCTCGGCTTCGCAGACTACAGCATTCACCCCCTGGGTGAGCGCGAAAACTACGCACCGATAATCCAGCGCGAACCCTACGTGGGCAGCAACCGAATCCCCACCGGATTTGACCCCTGGTCAGAACCGGTGCGGCGACTGGCGATGGAGAAGGCGAGGGACTCTGGCATGGTGGCGATATCCGGCAAGGTCCGCCTGGCCGTGGACAAGCAGGCAGATGCACAGCCCGGCTTCATCATGTTTCTGCCGGTCTACACCCGTGGTCAGCCGCGCGACAGCGTGGCGCTTCGCCAAGCCCACTTGAGCGGCTGGGTCTACGCCTCGTTCCGCATGAACGACCTGATGGCCAGTCTGTATGGCGAACAGCCGCCCGGCCTCAGCCTCGCCATTTACGATGGCGTCGAGCCCGCAGCGAGCGCGCTTCTTTATTCGTCCCTTGTTGACGCTTCGCGCCCGCGCCGCGGCGCATTGGTGGCCGATTAGTACCTGGTCGTCGCGGGGCGCACCTGGCTGCTTTCCATGAACGCCAAGGATGAATTCAAGGACCGCGTCGGCAGCAGCGCAGAGTCGCTGATCGCCGTCACCGGCACGGGCCTGAGCCTGTTGCTGGCCTTGCTCGCCTGGCTCATGGCAACCGGGCGCGACCGTGCCATCGGTCTCGCTGCCACCATGACGAAGGAACTGCGCGAGAGCGAGGAAAAGTTCCGCGCCATCGCTGACTGCACCGTCAACCTGGAAGTCTGGTGGGGGCTCGACGGCCGGCCACGCTGGATCAACCCCTCGGTCAAGGACTACAGCGGCTATACCGTGCAGGAGTGCCTGGCCATGCCCGACTTCGCTGGCACGCTGAAGACATGCCGCGTGTTGCACCCGAGTTGAAAAAGGGGCTGCAGGGCCTGCGTGGTGACGACCTGGAATTCCGGTGTGTACGCAAGGATGGCTCCGTGTTCTGGCTGTCCGCGTCCTGGGTTCCGATCAAAGACGCCAAAGGCGTCTTCACGGGCTTTCGCACCAGCGGACGCGACGTCACCGACCGCAAGCAGGCCGAGGCCGAACTGCGCATCGCCGCGGTCGCCTTTGACTCGCTCGAAGGCATGATGATGACCGATGCCAGCAGCGTGATCCTGCGGGTCAACAAGGCGTTCACCGAAATCACGGGTTACTCGGCCGAAGAGCTTGTAGGGCAGACACCGCGGCTGATTCAATCTGGCCGCCACGGCAAGGACTTTTACCGCGCCATGTGGGAAGACATCCGCCGCACGGGCGGCTGGCAGGGCGAAGTCTGGAACCGGCGCAAGAGTGGCGAGGTCTATCCGCAGTTGCTCAGCATCTCGGTGGTGAAGGATCTGGACGGCACCGTGACCCATTACATCGCCGCGCACCATGACATTTCGGATCGAAAGAACGCAGAGGAAAGGATCAAGGAGTTGGCTTTTTTTGACCAACTCACCGGTCTGCCCAACCGCACGCTCTTGCTCGATCGTGTCGGACAGACCATGGCCGCCAGTTCCCGTGACGGCAGCTTCGGCGCGCTGATGTTCATCGACCTGGACAATTTCAAGATGCTCAACGACACGCTCGGCCATGACATGGGGGATGTCTTGCTCAAGCAGGTGGCGCAGCGTCTGAGCGCCTGTGTCCGGGACGGCGATACCGTCGCCCGGCTCGGCGGCGATGAATTCGTCGTCAAGCTGGCGGGTCTGGGCACCGTGGCGGCAGAAGCCGCGGCCAGTGCCGAGACCGTCGCAGACAAGATTCTTACCGACCTCAACCAGACCTACCAGCTGGGCAGTGTGGCCTACCACAGCACCCCGAGCATCGGGGTCACGCTGTTCAATGGGCAGAGCGTCGCGATCGAGGAGCTGATGAAGCAGGCTGACCTCGCGATGTACCGGGCCAAGGCGGCCAGCCGCAATACGATCCGCTTCTTTGATCCAGCCATGGAATCCGTCATGATGGCGCATGCCGCGCTGGAGCGCGACCTGCGTCAGGCCCTGGAGGAACATCAGTTCGTGCTCCATTACCAGGCCCAGGTCGCGGGGGATTACCACTTGACGGGCGCCGAGGTCTTGGTGCGCTGGCAGCATCCCGAGCGCGGCATGGTGTGGCCCGATGACTTCATTCCTGCCGCCGAAGAAACCGGTTTGATTTTGCCTTTGGGTCACTGGGTACTGCAAACCGCGTGTGCCCAGTTGACGGTCTGGGCGGCGCGGCCCGAGACCGCCGATCTCACGGTGGCCGTGAATGTCAGCGCTCAGCAGTTCCGCCAGCCTGACTTCGTGGCCCAGGTGCTGGCGGTGCTCGCTAGCACCGGGGCCAACCCGCAGCGCCTCAAGCTGGAGCTCACTGAAAGCCTGCTGGTGTCGAATGTGGAAGACGTCATCGAGAAAATGGTGGCGTTGAAGGCCCAAGGCGTGGGCTTTTCGCTGGACGACTTCGGCACCGGCTTTTCCTCGCTGTCTTACCTGAAGCGGCTGCCGCTGGACCAGCTCAAGATTGACAAGTCCTTTGTGCGTGACGTGGTCACCGATCCCAATGACGCCGCCATTGCCAAGACCATCATTGCGCTGGCCCAGAGCCTGGCGCTGAGTGTCATCGCAGAAGGCGTGGAAACGTCAGCACAACGGGACTTCCTGGCCCAGGCAGGCTGCCCGGCCTATCAGGGCTATTTCTTCAGCCGACCGGTGCCTCTCGAAGATTTTGAGCAGCTTTGCGCAGCGGGCTTGAGCGCGCCGGCAGGCGTCTGAATGACCCGTGCCATGCACCAAGAATGCGCAGGTCACCTGAGATTTCAAGAAATATTCCAAAGGTAACTTATGGCTTCAGCAGCACTTCCTTCCAATGAAGCTGAGCGAGTTTCTCTCCTGCATGCCCTGGATTTGTTGGACACGCCGGCCGAGCCCTCTTTTGACCGCATCACCCGGCTGGTGGCACGCACCCTGCGCGTACCGATTGCGCTCGTGTCTCTGGTGGACTCTGACCGCCAATGGTTCAAGTCGCGGGTTGGCTTGAACTTGCTCGAAACCCCGCGTGAATTTGCCTTCTGCGCGCACACTATTTTGCAGAAAAGTTCGATGGTCGTCGGGGATGCGACGATGGATGATCGTTTCACTGACAACCCACTCGTCACGGGCGATCCGAGCATCCGCTTTTATGCCGGTGCACCGATTGTGAGTACGGGCGGCATCGCTTTGGGCACGCTGTGCGCCATCGATTCGCAGCCGCGAGTTCTGATGCAGGATGAGCTCGACACGCTCATGGATCTGGCCAATTTGGTCAGCAAGGAGATTCAGCAACGCGAGGCCGTTTTTTTGGCGCGCCAGCATGTGAATCATGTGAAGACCGTGATTGAAGAGAGCGAAGCGCGTTTTCGATCCATCTTCGAGCGCGCCGGGCTCGGTATCGCGATCGTGGCACCCAATGGCCGGTGGACCAGCGTTAACGAAGCACTGTGCGAGATTGTGGGCTACAGCCAGGAGGAATTGGCCAAGCTCACGTTTCAGGACATCACCCACCCGGATGACCTGGAGTCCGATCTGAGCTTGTTGCAGCAGTTGGTGTCGGATGAAATCGGCCATTACCAGCTTGAAAAGCGCTATGTGCGCAAGACCGGTGAGGAGGTGTGGATCAACCTCAGCGTGACCAAGAAGGTCGATGCCGATGGGGGGCTGGACTACTTCATTTCTTTCATTCAGGATATTCAGGCACGCAAGGAGGCCGAAGCTTCGCTGGCCGCCTTGCGGCGTGACTTGGAACAGCGCGTTGACGAGCGCACCCGTGAACTGCGCACGACCAACGCCATGCTGTCTCGCAGCATGGCGCAACAGCTCAGCTATCAGCAGGCTTTGGTCAAACGCGAGGCCGAGCTGAGCGCAGTGATCGAGAACGCCAACGACGCTTATGTCTGCATGGACCAAGCTGGCGTCGTGAGTGACTGGAACCGTCAGGCCCAGGAAACCTTTGGCTGGAGCGCCGAAGAGGCGATTGGGCGCCGCCTGGAAGAATTGATCGTGCCCCCAAACTTGCGGGCAGCACATCGTGCGGGAATGAAACGCTACCTGGGCTCAGGCGAATCCACGATGCTCAACCGCAGGCTGGAACTTCAAGCCATTCGCCGGGATGGCAGCACGCTGCCCGTGGAGGTGCGCGTTCGGGCGCTCGACCTGCAAGGGCAAAAAGTCTTCAGTATTTTTTTGCATGACATCACCGCGCGCAAACGCCACGAAGAGGCCCGGGAGATAGAGGCCAGGCAGGATGCGCTGACCGGGTTGCCCAACCGCCGCGCCTTGTTCGAACGGCTGCCGCAGGCCATGGCCCGCTCCAATCGGAGCCGCACCGGGCTTGCCTTGTTGTTTATCGATCTCGATGGTTTTAAAGCGGTCAATGACACCTGGGGGCATGAAGCCGGAGACAGCCTGCTGCAGGAGATGGCCCGCAGACTGTCTGCCGGCTTGCGTGAAACCGACGCAGCCGCCAGGCTGGGAGGAGATGAATTTACCGTGTTGTTGGAAAACCTGAGCGGCCTGCGTGAGGACGCCGTTGCGGTCGCTGAAAAACTGTTGCTGAGCATCGCCATGCCCGTCCAGATTGGCAGGGCATCGGTCCAGGTCAGCGCAAGCATCGGGATTGCGTTGCACCTGCCCGGCGCGGATATGTCGCCAGACCAGTTGATCAATATCGCCGATACGGCCATGTACGAGGCCAAGCGCGCCGGCAAATCAAGATGCTGGGTGTCGTAGCGTTGACGCGTCATTGACGCCTGCGGCATGATGCTTGACGCGGTGCCTGGCGTCTTTGGCGCCAATTGGCGTTTGGGGTGCGGTCAATCGCATGGCTTGGTTTGTGCCCTGACGAAGGCTTTTACAATCGCTGCAGTTTATTCGCCCAACGCCGCATCCTTTGAGCATGTGGCTTCGTGGGCTTGTCCAGACTGAAACCAGGAATTAGATATGACATCGACACTCGCCACGGTTCAACCGGGTTCTTTCCTCACGCTGCATTACCGCATGGCCGGACCGGTCGGTGATGTGATCAACACCTTTGACGGCAAACCCGCCACGCTGACGCTGGGCACCGGCGAGTTGTCCCCCACGCTGGAGGCTTATTTGCTGGGCCTGGCCGAGGGCACGCACACGACCTTTGAGTTGCCGGCCGGTACCGCCTTTGGCCCGCACAACCCGGCCATGCTGCAATGGCTGGCGCGCCAGGAACTGATCGACATGGGCGAGCCCGACGAAGAGTATGCGGTGGGTGATGTGCTGCACTTTCCCACGCCCGACGGCAAAGGCAAGTTTGCCGGCTCGGTGCAAGACTTCAGAAGCGATGAGAAGGGTGACGCCGTGTTGTTTGACTTCAACCACCCGCTGGCCGGTCGTGCCGTGACCTTTGAGGTCCATGTGATCGGAATTCTGTGACCGCCAGCGCACCTCAAGAGATTCTGCTGGCCGAACCGCGCGGTTTTTGCGCGGGCGTGGACCGGGCCATCGAGATTGTGGAGACGGCGCTGCAAAAATTTGGCGCTCCCATTTATGTGCGCCATGAAATCGTGCACAACACTTACGTGGTGAATGACTTGAAGGCCAAGGGCGCTATCTTTATTGAAGCGCTGGACGACGTGCCGAAGGGGGCTACGCTCATTTTCTCGGCCCACGGCGTGAGCCGGGCCGTGCAACAGGAGGCTGCGGCCCGGGGTTTTCAGGTTTTTGATGCCACCTGCCCGCTGGTGAGCAAGGTGCATGTGGAAGTCGCCAAGCTGCATAAAGAGGGCTATGAGTTCATCATGATCGGCCACAAGGGACACCCGGAGGTCGAAGGCACCATGGGCCAGTTGGACGGCGGCATTCATTTGGTGGAGAGCGTGCTTGACGTGGCGCGCATCAACCCCGCCCAAACCGACAAGCTGGCGGTGGTGACGCAAACCACGCTCAGTGTGGACGACGCGGCGGACATTGCGGCCGCCATCAAGGCACGGTTTCCGAAGGTGCGCGAACCCAAGCACCAAGACATTTGCTACGCCACGCAAAACCGGCAGGACGCCGTCAAAGTGATGAGCCCGCTGGTTGATGTCGTGATTGTGGTGGGCAGCCCGACCAGTTCCAACAGCAGCCGGCTGCGTGAAGTCGCACGCAAGCTGGGCACCGAGAGCCACATGGTGGATGGCCCGGACGAGTTGCAGCCGCAGTGGTTTGAAGGCCGGCAACACGTGGGCTTGACAGCCGGTGCTTCCGCCCCCGATATCCTGGTGCGCCAGGTAATTGACCGCATCAAGGCGATGGGCGCGGTGTCGGTGCGCACGATGGCGGGCACGCCGGAGACCGTCAAGTTTCCACTGCCCAAAGGCTTGCGGTTGAACGATGCCGAGGATCTGAGTTAGCTATTTTAATAGTAGCGTAGTACGCATAAGGGACGGGGGCTCTGGCCTGATTCTTCATAAATGAGGCAGACCAACTTAGCGCGCGATGTGATGTTCAATCCGCAGCTCATCTGCCTGATCGGTGCGGAGTGCACCGGCAAAAGCACGCTGGCACCGGCCCTGGCCGCGCATTTTTCCGGGCTGTGGGTGCCAGAGCATTTGCGCGCGTTTTGTGACTTGCAGGGTCGCACGCCCAAGGCTGAAGAGCAGGTATTGATCATGCGTGCGCAGCTCGAGCAAGAGGAGCAAGTGGTAGCACGGGCCCGCCAAACAGGGTGTGCCTATGTGTTTTGTGACGGCGCACCGCTGCTCACGGCAATTTACAGCGACTTTTATTTTGCAGACGCCTCGCTTTTTGAGTGTGCCCACGCCTTGCACACCCGCTATGCGTTGACGCTGTTCTTGCAGCCAGACTTGCCGTGGGTGTCTGATGGTCTGCAGCGTGACGGCGGCCCCGTGCGGGCAGCCGTTCACGCCAGGCTGCGCCATGAGCTTCACGCGCTGCGCTACCCCTGCATTGACGTGGCAGGATCGGGTGAGAGCCGGCTGCAGGCCGCGATTCTTGCGGTTGAGACACTGACAAGCTGAACCATGACCCGCGCTGGCTGCAGGCGCCACGTCCGTGCAGCCAGAACTGCATCATTACAATGGCGACCTCACCGGGGGTGTCCGTTGCAATATGGGCTGAGAAATACCCCACCCACCTGATCTGGATCATGCCAGCGTAGGGAGCGTGAAGGTTTGCCTTCATCCCAGCGTTTTGTGCGTTGGCGCATCGAAAGGCTTTGCCATGAATCGTCGTCTTTTCACTCTGGCCGCCACCGCGTTGGCTGCTTTCTCGGTGTCGACTCACGCCAGTGCGGCCGATGAGCTGCGCGTGATGGTGCACAGCTCTTTTTCACTGCCCAAGCCCTTGTTGGCGCAGTTTGAGTCGCAAAACAACATCAAGCTGGCCATCATCAAGGGAGGTGATGCCGGTGAAATGCTCAATAAGCTGATTTTGACGCGGGCCCGACCCATCGCCGACGTGGTGTTTGGCATCGACAACACGTTGGTGGGCAAGGCGCTGGCTGCCGGCGTGCTGGAGCCTGCGCTGCCCCAGACGCAAGACGCACCCGATGCCAATCTGGGTGCTGCGCTGGCAGCCGTGGACTATGGCTTTGTGACCTTGAATTACGACAAAGCGGCTGTGGCAAAAAGCGGCATAGGTTTGCCAAAAACTTTGCAGGATTTGACGCTGCCCGCTTACAAGGGCTGGTTGGTCACACCCAACCCCGCCACCAGCAGTACCGGCTACGCCTTCATGTTGGCCACCATTTCCGCTCTGGGCGAAGAGCCCGCCTTTGCCTGGTGGGCGCAGATGCGTGGCAACGGCCTCAAGGTGGTCAAGGGCTGGAGCGAGGCCTATTACACCGACTTTGCCCGCAACAAGGGGGCCTACCCGCTGGTGGTCAGCTACGCCACCAGCCCGGCCGCCGAGGTGTTTTACAGCAAAGAAGAAATACAAGAGTCGCCCACCGCCAGCCTGAACCTCAAAGGCGGTGTCTTTCGCCAGGTGGAAGGTGTGGGACTGGTCAAAGGCGGTGGCCAGCGCATCGCCGGGCTGAAGTTTGTGAACTTCATGCGCTCTGCCCCCGTGCAAGAGGCGCTGCAAACGGCGATGTGGATGTACCCGGCGCAGGCCAAAACCCCGTTGGCCGAGGTGATGCGCCACGCCGCGGAGCCGACCGAGTTTGAAGCCCCAGCGACCCAGGTGGTGGCCGGCAAGGGTGCGCGGTGGGTCGCACGCTGGACCAAAGTGGTGCTCAAGTAGCGCGGCCGTCGATGTCGTCTGTCGTCTTGCCTGGCTGGTTGCGGCGCAGCGTCTGGCTCGGGCTACTGCCCGCTGCGGCGCTGCTGGTGCTGCTGATTGCGCCGCTGGGTCGGCTGGTGCTGGCCGGGTGGGCGGGTGATGTCAGTTTGCCCGGTGCGGCCGCCACCGAGGCATGGTCGCTCTGGTCACCCTGGCAAGACGATTACCTGCGCTGGCGCGTGCTCTGGTCGCTGGCGCAAGCGGGCATCACCTGCGTGCTGGCATTGGCGTTGGGCCTGCCGCTGGCCTGGGTGCTGGCGCGTTTTGAGTTTGCCGGACGTACGCTGGTGCTGCGCTTGTTGATGCTGCCGTTTGTGGTGCCCACCCTGGTGGCGGCTCTGGGTGTGTTGGCACTGTGGGGGCCGCGTGGTGTGCTCAGTGGCTGGCTCGGCGTCAACCTGCAAAACACGCCGTGGCTGCTGCTGTACGGCAATCTGTTTTTTAACCTGTGTCTGGTGGTGCGCGCCGGGGTCGATGCGCTCGGCCAGGTCAATGCCCGTCAGGTGGCGGCGGCGCGCTCCCTGGGCGCGACGCCGTGGCGGGCGTTTTGGCGGGTCGAATGGCCGTCGATCGCGCCGTGGCTGATGTCAAGTTTGTGCCTGGTGTTTTTGTATTGCTTTGCCGGCTTCGGCTTGGCCTTGGTGCTGGGCGGACAGCGCTATGCCACGGTCGAGGTGGAGATTTACACCCTGGTGGCGCATGAGTTGCAGCTCGGTCAAGCCAGTGTGCTGGCGCTGTGGATGTTGCTGCTGACCGGTACGGTGGCGCTGGTCTATGCCCTGCTTGAGAAACGCCTGGCGGCGCCCGGTCGCGTGGAACCCATTGCGCGCAGGGCGCCCCACGGCACGGCTCAATGGCTGGCCGTGCTGGCGGCGCTTGGGGTGCTGTTTGTGATTTGCGCGCTGCCCGTTCTGGCCATCGTCTGGCGCGCGCTGGATGCAGGCTGGGCCACTTGGGCCACGGTGCTGGATGCAGAGGTGCGTGCGGCTCTCTGGAACACCTTGCGCTTTTCTGCGCTGGCCTTGGCTATGGCGACGCTGTTGGGTGTGCTGCACGCGCTGGCTGCAGAGCGCTCGGTGCCCTGGCGCGCCGCGGCATTTTTGCCGTTTGTGGTGTCACCGGTGACCGTGGCGTTTGGCCTGCTGCTGCTGTACCCGAGCTGGACGGCCAGTTTGCCCCTGTTGCTGGCGGCCTACGCCGTGCTGGCCTACCCCTTTGTCGCCAAGTCCTTGTCAGCTGGTTTGGACAGTCTGCCCCCGCATGTGCTGCACGCTGCCCGCACGCTGGGTGCCAGCCCGCAGCGTACTTTTTGGCGTGTCACCCTGCCGCTGCTGCGCCCCGCCTTGCGCCGGGGCATGGCATTTGCAGCCGCCACGGCGCTGGGTGAGTTCGCGGTGACGCTATTTTTGTCGCGCCCCGAGTGGGCCACGCTCACGACCTTGATTTACCAGCGCCTGGGTCATCCGGGGGCGAGCAGTCTGGATCAGGCCATGGTGCTGGCGTGCCTGCTGATGCTGTTGGCCTTGCTGGCATTTTTGCTGATTGAGTGGCCGGTGGCCGATCGTCATGATCGCAGACGGTTACCGACAAGTGCCGTGGCTGTGGGGGCGTTTCTGCATGCTTGAGCTGCGCCACATCAGTCAGAACTATGGCGATCGGATCCTATTGCAGGACATCAACCTGCAGGTTGCTGCGGGTGAAATTGTGGCCTTGCTGGGGCCGTCGGGCAGCGGCAAGAGCACGCTGCTAAGCATCGTGGCGGGCTTGCAGCCGCCACTCAAGGGCAGCGTCTGGTTTGACGGACAGGACATCACCCGTGTGCCGCCCGAGCAGCGCCACTTTGCGCTGATGTTCCAGGACTTTGCGTTGTTTCCGCACTTGAACGTGCTCGATAACGTCGCATTTGGGTTGGTGGAGCAGCGGCTGGCCAAATCGCAGGCGCGGGCGCGCGCAGCGCAGATGCTGGCGCGCTTTGGTCTGGCTGACCATGCCCGGCACAAGGTGTGGACGCTCTCGGGCGGGGAGCAGCAGCGCGTCGCGCTGGCGCGGGCCCTGATCACGAATCCGCGTGCGCTGCTGCTGGACGAGCCGTTTTCGGCCCTGGATGCCGAGCTGCGCCAAGGCTTGCGCGTGGAGTTTTGCCAGCACATTGCCGCTGCCGGCATGGCGACGCTGCTGGTGACGCATGACGAGGCCGAGGCCCGCGCCATGGCTGTGCGCGGCGTGCGACTGGTGGAGGGGCAATTGCAGGCCGCGTGGTAGCGATTTGACACAATCCTGGACGCAAAAAATTTACAATCTTGTCATGCTAGACATCACCACCCTCCGAAAAGACCTCGACTCGGTTATTGCACGCATCGAGACCCGTAAATCACCGCAAGCCTTTCTCAATGTGGACGCCTTCAAGACGCTGGAGGCAGAGCGCAAGACGATTCAGATGCGCACGGAGGAACTGCAGGGCAAGCGCAATTCTTTGAGCAAGCAGATTGGTCAGCTCAAGGCCAAAGGCCCAGCCGGTCAAACCGAGTCGGATGCGGTCATGGCGGAGGTGGCAGGCCTGAAGGCTGAGCTGGAAGCCTCTGCGACCCGGCTGGAGCAGATTCAGCTGGAATTGCAGGCGCTGTTGCTGGGCGTTCCCAACTTGCCACACGAGAGCGTGCCGGTGGGCGCGGATGAGCATGGCAATGTGGTGGTGCGCACCTGGAGTCCTGACGGCAAGGGGCCAAAGGCATTTGATTTTGCGGTGAAAGACCACGTTGATATCGGCACGCCACTGGGGCTCGACTTCGAGTTGGGCGTCAAGCTCACCGGCGCCCGCTTCACCGTCATGAAAGGCCCGATTGCACGCCTGCACCGGGCGCTGGCCCAGTTCATGCTGGACGTGCAAACCCAGGAACACGGCTACACCGAGTGCTACACGCCCTACATCGTCAATGCGCAAAGCATGCGCGGCACCGGACAGTTGCCCAAGTTTGAAGCCGACTTGTTTGCCGCCAAAAAAGGCGGGCAAGAGGCTGAAGCTGCGCCCGACAACAGTGCACTTTACTTGATTCCGACCAGCGAAGTGCCGCTGACCAACTTTGTACGCGACGTGGTGTTGGCCGAGGCCGAGTTGCCGGTCAAGCTCACCGCTCACACACCGTGTTTTCGCTCCGAGGCTGGCAGTGCCGGGCGCGACACGCGTGGCCTGATTCGTCAGCACCAGTTTGACAAGGTCGAGATGGTGCAGATCGTGCACCCCGACAAGAGTTACGAGACGCTGGAACAGATGACCGGTCACGCGGAAGCGATTCTGCAAAAACTCGGTCTGCCATATCGGGTGATGAGCCTGTGCACCGGCGACATGGGCTTTGGTGCCAGCAAGACCTACGACCTGGAGGTCTGGTTGCCGGCGCAAAACGCCTACCGTGAAATCAGCTCGGTGTCGAACTGCGAGGCCTTCCAGGCGCGTCGCCTGCAAGCGCGCTTCAAGAACGCACAGGGTAAAAATGAGCTGGTTCATACCCTCAACGGCTCGGGTCTGGCGGTTGGGCGCGCGCTGGTGGCCGTATTGGAAAATTACCAGAATGCCGATGGCTCAGTCACCGTCCCGCAGGTCCTGCGGCCCTATGTGGGAGGCCAAAAAGTCCTGGGCGCCACCACCATGAATGACATGGGTATGTAGCATTCCATGAATCTGCGCCTGTTGCTGCTGCTCATCGTCGCATTGACGCTGAGTTTGCCAGGCCAGGCGGTGGAGACCTTGCGCGTATTGGCGTGGCCTGGCTACGCCGACGTCGATCTGGTGAAGGTGTTTGAGAAACAACAGGGCGTGCGGGTTGAGGTGAGCTTCGTCAGTTCTGACGATGTGCTGCGGCAAAAGATCAGCGCGAACCAGGGCGGCGACTTCGATGTGTTTGCGGCCAACACGGCCGAAATCCAGCACTACATTGACGAGCGACTGGTGGTGCCGCTGCGGCTCGCCAATATTCCCAACACGGCGCACCAGTTGCCCCGCTTTCGCAAGGTCCAGAGCATTCCTGGCATTACCCGCCTGGGTGAGGTCTACGCGGTTCCCTACACCTATTCCGAAATGGGGCTGATTTTTGATCGCAAGCAGTTCAAACAGGCACCAACGTCGCTGGCGGTGATGTGGGACCCGCAATACAAGGGACGCGTGCTTGCGTTTGACACCAGCAGCCACAACTTTTCGATTGCCTCTCTGGTGTTGGGTGGAAAGCCATTCCAGATTGAAGATAAAGATTTCAAAAACGTAGTCAATCACCTGATTGCCTTGCGCCGCAATGTGCTGACTTTTTACACCTTGCCGGAAGAGTCCGTCGAGCTGTTTCGCCACCACTCGGCGGCGCTCCTGTTTGCCAATTACGGCCGCCAACAGCTCAAGCTGCTGCGCGATGCCGGCGCCGATGTCGGTTACGTCATTCCCCAGGAGGGCGCGCTGGCCTGGTTGGATTGCTGGGCGCTGACACGTGGCGTCAAAAACAAAAAGCTGGCAGAAAGTTGGATCAACTTCATGCTGGACAAGAAGGTGAGCAGTGAATTGACCCGCCGCCAGGGCCTGTCCAATACGATAGAGGTTGACCCCGAAACGGCGAATGCGGACAAGATCATCTGGATCGAGCCAGTCGAAGGTGACAAGCGCCGCTCAGCCCTGTGGGGACGCATTATTTCTGGCGATTTGCCAGGACGGTTTTAGCCCATGCGCTACGGCATCGGTTTCAAGCTGGGGCTTCTGTTGGCCAGCTTCAGTCTGGTGGCGATGGGCATTGTGGGTTACTACGCGTACGCCAGTGGTCGTGCCGCTTTGCTGGCGGCGGCGCAACGCGACTTGCTAACGGCGACCCAAGTGCTGGGACGTAACTTTCAGGCCAACATCGACGCAGTTGCCAGGGACACCTTGCTGCTGGCCAGTCTGCCGGCAAGCGCTGTGATCGTCGGTGGCCGTGAGAACGAGGCAGCGGGTGATGACAAAAATCGGTTGACCGATGTGTTCGCGGCGATGATGGCGGTGCATCCTGAGTATTTTCAGGTTCGACTGATTGGCGTCGATCAGCACGGTCGGGAATTGGTTCGCTTGGACCGGGACCGCGACAAATTGTTGCCCGTGCTGGCGGCTGATCTGCAGGAAAAGGCCCATTACCCCTATGTATTCAACACACTGAAGCTCGGCCGTGGGCAGGTCTATTTGTCGGATATCACGATCAATCACGAAGAAGGCGCGCACGCCGGCTTGCATAAACCGACCGTGCGGGTGGCCGCACCCGTGCTGGCCGACAACGGGAAAGTGCGAGGACTGATTGTGATCAACCTGGATCTGAATGGCTTGTTTGACCGCTTGAAATCCGATTTGCCAAATGCCTATCAGCTGTACTTGAGCAACCATTGGGGTGACTATCTGATTCATCCCAACCCGGCCGAAGCTTTTGGTTTTGACCAGGGACGCAGAATCTTCATTCAGGAGGTTTTCGAGCCGGTGGCGGCCTTGATCAATGGCAAGAGCGCCAGTGTTGTGACCACCATTGAAGCAGCGCAGCAGACCGCAAGTGGCCTGGTGGCCGCTTTTGTCCGCATTCCATTTGGCGGCTCCATTGAGAAGCACTTTGTTATTCTGGGCCTGTCGCAGCCGCATGAGAATGTCGTGCGGGCAACATCAATATTGGGCTGGAAGACTGTGCAGATGATTCTTGGCCTGGCGGTGCTCGCTGCGCTGCTGGCGGCGTTGGTTTCGCGCGCCGTGACCAGACCCTTGCGGAGAATGGCTGGGGCGATGAGTCTGTTTTCGAAGGAGCAGGTGGTCAGAGATCTGCCAGCGGACCGCAAGGATGAGGTCGGCCTGCTGGCCAGCAGTCTGAACGACATGCAGAACATCATCGTGGCGAACATGCGCGATTTGAATGAAAGCCGGCAAGCGCTTGAGCATCTGGCCCAGCACGATTGCCTGACTGGTTTGCCCAACCGCGCACTGTTTGACGACCGGCTGCGTCAAGCGGTCTCGCAAGCGCGACGCGACAAGAATCACATGGCCTTGCTGTTTGTTGATTTGGACGAGTTCAAGGACATCAACGATACCTGCGGCCATCATGTCGGGGACTTGTTGCTGAGTGCCGCTGCGAAACGGATGCAGGCCTGTGTGCGCAATGCCGATACGGTGGGGCGCCTGGGTGGTGACGAGTTTGTCGTGCTGCTGACCCATGTCGAGATGGATCAGGATGCCGTGCAGGTCGCCGAAAAAATATGCAACGCCCTCGGTCAGCCCTTTGACCTTGATGGCCGAAGTTTGCGCATTGGGGCCAGCATCGGTGTGGCCCTTTATCCGGCGCATGGCAGTGACGAACTGGCGCTATCGCGCAGCGCCGATGCCGCCATGTATCTTGCCAAGGAGAGCGGCGGCAACCGCGTCAGACTTTTCGGGGCTTGACCCGACAATTGACCTTGAGGTATGAGCTCGCTGCGCGGCTTGGTGGCAGGAACCTGTCAATGAAAAAAGCTCTTTCACTATTTCTATTTAGTGAAAGAGCTTTGCTTTTTTTGGCGGAGAGGGTGGGATTCGAACCCACGGTACCTTGCGGTACGCCTGATTTCGAGTCAGGTACATTCGGCCACTCTGCCACCTCTCCTGCGACTCAAGCATTGGATTGTAGCAGTGGCCCCGACTGTCATTTATTTGGTTTTGGCATCCAGCAAGGCTTGCAGGGCAGTATCAATGTCCTGGGTTTGCACGTCCAAGCCGCATTGCAACCGGTCTTTCAGTTCAGTCAAGGCGCTCGCACCTTGGGTCTGTAGCATGGCAATGGTTTGGCCTGCCACTTTGGGTGAAGCAAAGCCCGTACTTTGCAGCAGCAAACGGCCGTCCGTATCCAACAGTTTGAAGTAAAACTGACCGTCGTTTTCGCGGTACTGTTTGAAAACCGGCAAGGCGGATTTGACGGACTTGGCGGTTTTGCTGCTTTGCGTGCGCAGGTCACGCAAGCCCACAGCCTGACGCAAACGACCCATAAAGGGGGTGGCAATGTGACGGGCCTTGGCCGCGCCCGCGAGCAGGATGGTCTCGATTCGGGCGGGGTCATCCAGCAGCGCTTGATAGACCTCGCGCAGCGGCGCTATTTCGTCGTCAATGCGCTCAAACACAATCTGTTTGGCGTCGCTCCACGCAATGCCATCGGCATAGGCCTGGCGCAGCGTGCTGCTTTCCTCTTGCGTGGCAAAGGCCTGGTAAATCTGGAACAGCGCAGAGCTTTCGGGGTCCTTGGCCTCACCGGGTGCGCGCGAGTCGGTTACGATGCTGGCAATGAGTTTTTTGAGCTGCGCGCGCGGCGCAAACAAGGGGATGGTGTTGTCGTAGCTTTTGCTCATCTTGCGCCCGTCCAGCCCGGGCAGGGTGGCGACGTTGTCCTCAATTTCGGCTTCGGGCGGCACAAAGTGATCGCCATAGCGGTGGTTGAAGCTGTACGCCATGTCGCGCGCCATCTCGATGTGCTGCACTTGGTCGCGACCGACCGGCACTTTGTGCGCGTTGAACATCAAGATGTCGGCGCCCATCAGCACCGGATACATGAAGAGACCCGCGCTCACGTCCGAGTCGGGGTCAGCACCGGCTGCGGCATTTTTGTCCACCGCCGCCTTGTAGGCGTGCGCCCGGTTCAGTACGCCCTTGCCAATGACGCAGGTCAACAGCCAAGTCAGTTCCGGGATTTCGGGGACATCGGACTGGCGATAGAAAATGACGCGCTCGGGGTCTAGCCCGGCGGCCAGCCAACTGGCGGCTATTTCCAGCGTGGAGCGCTGGATGCGCTCTGGTTCGTCAATCTTGATCAGCGCGTGGTAGTCGGCCAGAAAATAAAAGCTTTCCACATCTGCCCTGAGACTGGCCCGCACTGAGGGCCGAATGGAGCCGACATAATTGCCGAGGTGGGGGGTGCCGGAGGTGGTGATACCAGTCAGAAAACGCGTGGAACTCATAAGGGAAATTTGTGGGAAAAAAAAGGCGGCAGGCTAGCCAAAAATCATGGAAATCGGGCTGAGCAAGATGTCAAGTACGAAGTAGCTTAGCCTCATCAAGGGTTGCAGCCAGAGTGTGCTGACGATGCCTGAAATCACCAGTGCCATCACAATGAAAAAGCCCCAGGGCTCTACCCGCGAGACCAGTTCGGCCTGGCGATAGGGCAGCAAGCCGACCAGAATACGCCCGCCGTCCAGCGGCGGGAGCGGGAACAGGTTGAAGGCAAACATCACCAGATTGACCAGAATGCCGCCTTGCGCCATCTTGATAAAAAAGGGCTCGGTGACGCCTGTGCCTTTGAGTACATAGAACAGCGCGCCCCACAGAAAGGCCTGAATGAAATTGACGCCCGGCCCGGCCAGCGCCACCCAGATCATCTGGCGCTTAGGCTCGCGCAATTTGCCAAAGTTGACGGGCACCGGTTTGGCATAGCCAAACAAGAAGGCGCCCGAGGTGGCAAAGTACAACAAGAGCGGCATCAAGATTGTGCCCACGGGGTCGATGTGCTTGAGCGGGTTGAGCGTGACGCGCCCCAGCATGTAGGCCGTGTTGTCGCCAAAATGGCGGGCGACGTAGCCGTGCGCAGCCTCGTGCACCGTGATGGCGAACAGCACCGGCAGCGCGTACAGGGCAACGGTCTGAATCAGGTTGGCAATATCCATGGGGTCAATATCTAATGGGGGTGATCAGCGGCTTACAGGCCGAGGGCGGCCAGCGAGCCTCTGCCCTGGCGAATAACGACGGGCTCGGACTCGGTGAGATCGACGACCGTGGTCGGTTCCCGGGGACAGGCACCGGCGTCAATCACGGCTGCAATCTGGCTTTTGTAGCGCACACTGATTTCCTGTGCGTCGTTGATGGGCTCGGTTTCACCCGGCGGGATCAAGGTGGTCGCCAACAGTGGGCCGTGGTGCAGCTCCAGCAGCGCCTGCAAGACCTTGTGCTCGGGCACGCGCAGGCCAATGGTCTTGCGTGACGGGTGGCTCAGGCGACGTGGCACTTCCTTGCTGGCTTGCAGAATGAAGGTGTAAGGTCCGGGTGTGGCTGACTTGATGCGCCGAAACTGCTGGTTGTCCACCTGCGCGTAGTTGGCCAATTCCGAGAGGTCGCGGCACAGCAGCGTGAGGTGGTGTTTGTCGTCCACGCCGCGGATGCGGCGCAGCTTGTCGGCCGCCGCCTTGTCGTCCAGATGGCAAACCAAGGCGTAGCTGGAGTCGGTCGGCACCGCCAGGATGTCGCCCTGGTCGAGCAGGGCAATGGCCTGCTTGAGCAAGCGGGGTTGCGGGTTGACAGGGTGAACTTCAAACAGTTGAGGCATGGGCGTATTGTCGGTGAAGTTGGGTCAGTCAGAACCGCAACGCGGGGGAGAACACGGCTCAGGCCGCAGGGGCGACCGCGCGGCGCAGCTTGGCCACCTCGTGCGATGACAACAACGCATTGCCCACGCCGCTGGCCGCAATCACGGCAATGCCCAGCCAGGCCAGCGCGTCAGGCACATGCTTGAACACCAGCCAGCCCGCCAGGGTGGCGAAGGCGATTTGGGAATACAAGTAGGGCGTGAGCACCGGGGCCGAGGCGCGGGCATAGGCCCGAATCAACATCAAGTGGCCAAAAGTGCCCAAAAATCCGACGAGCACAAACCACGGCCAATAGGTCAGCAGGGCGACGGTGCTCCAATTGAAAACCACAATCGGGCTCATGACAGCCGCACCCGCCAGACCGGTGTAAAAGTGCGTGGTGTAGGGGTTTTCCTCGCCGCTCAAGCGGCTGGTGAGCACCTGAAACCAACCGTAGGTGGTCACCAGCAGCACCGGAAACAGCAGAGCCCAGCTGAAAACCTGGCCGCCGGGGCGAACCACCAGCAAGACCCCGGCCAGACCGGCGGCCATCAACAACCAGCGCCGGTGTGAAACGTGGTCTTTCAGCACCCAGGCCGCCATGGCGGTGGCGGCCAGCGGCGACAACATCACCATGGCGGTGAACTCACCCACTGGCAAATAACGCAATCCAAAAAACGCGCAGGCGCTGGTGATCAGCAACAACACCCCGCGCAGCGCCTGAAAGCGCGGATTCGGGGTGCTGAACAAGCGGCCCTTCTGGATCGGAAAACGAAGGACAAACGTCAGCACCGCCTGAAACGCGTAGCGAAACCAGAGCAGCATCAGTAGCGGTACCAGCGTGACAATGTATTTGGTGACAGTGTCGAGGATGGCGAAGGCCAGCGTGGCCAGCACAATCAAAGCAATGCCAGCCGCTTGCTGGGTGCGCCAGATTGCCATGGCGGGGCTAATGAATTGCGGGGGCGACGGCCCCCAGGCTCGGGTGAGCGGCGACCTGAATCCGGTCGACCAGCAATTCCCAAACCGGCGTCAGTGCAGCCGGCAAAGATGGCAGCGTGCCGATCTCGGTGTGGCTCTCGTCGGGGCTGTGAAAGTCGCTGCCGCGCGAGGCTGCCAGGCCAAATTCGCGCGCGGTGTCGGCGTAGCTGATGTATTCGGCCGCCGTGTGGCTGCCGGTGACCACTTCGACGCCGCGCCCGCCGTGCCCCTTGAATTCGGCAAACAGGGCAAACTCTTCATTGGCAGAGAATTTGTAGCGCGCCGGGTGGGCAATCACGGCCAGGCCGCCGGCCTGCGTGATCCAGGTTACAGCGTCTTTCAGGCTGGCCCAACGGTGTTCGACAAAACCGGGCTTGCCTTCGGTCAGGTACTTGCGAAACACCTCATGGGTGTCGCGGCAGACGCCAGATTCCACCAAAAAACGGGCAAAGTGGGTGCGAGAAATCAGGTCACGATTGCCGGCGTACTTGAGCGCACCCTCAAAAGCGCCGTGAACGCCGACTTTTGCCAGGCCCAAGGCCATTTCCCTGGCGCGCTGTTCGCGTCCACCCCGGGTTTGGCGCAAGCCGTTGACCAGGGCCGCGTTGTCGGCATCAAAACCCAAACCCACTATGTGGACGGTCTGGTGCAGAAAACTGACCGAAATCTCGACCCCGGTGAGGTGGCCCATGCCCAAGGCCTTGGCTGCCGCTGCGGCGCGTGCCTGACCGCCGACTTCATCGTGGTCGGTGAGCGCCCACAACTCCACCCCGTTGGCTTTGGCGCGTGCGGCCAGTTCTTCCGGCGTCAGCGTGCCATCGGAGACGGTGGAATGGGAATGGAGGTCGGCGTTGATAGGGGCTGTCACGGCAAACATTTTCGCATAGGTCGGCTCTTACAGCTCTGCCGCCTCGACCAAAAACCGCACCCGGCGCACGCCGTTCCAGGCATCGGCATCCAGCCGGAACGCAAGCTTGACGCGGGCCGGTAGCGGCTCGGTGTGGCCAAACCAGATGCCGTCCACCGGTTGACCTTGGTGCTTGAGCTTGAGCGCCAGGTGCTTTTCACCCACCAGGCGCTGCGACAGCACGTCGACTTCTTCGCTGAAGGTCGGCGGCGCAAAGCCCTGGCCCCACACCTCTTGGTGCAGCACATCCACCAGTTCGACCCGGCGGTACTCGGGTTTGAGCGGGCCGTCGGTCTCCAGGCGGCGCAGCAAGGTGGCGGCATCCAGCCACTCTTGCGCCACCAGGCTCAGGCCCTGCTCAAAGGTGGCCAGGTTTTCTTCGGCAATGGTGCAACCGGCCGCCATGGCGTGGCCGCCAAAACGCAGCAGCACGCCGGGGTGGCGCTTGGCCACCAGATCAAGCGCGTCACGCAAATGAAAGCCGGGGATGGAGCGGCCCGAGCCTTTGAGTTCATGCTCGCGCCCTGGCGCCCCACTGGCCGCAAAAACAAAAGTCGGGCGATGCAGCTTGTCCTTGATGCGCGAGGCCACGATGCCCACCACGCCTTCGTGAAAGTCCGCATCGAAGACGCAGATGGCCGGTGGTGGCTCCTCGTTGTCGTCAAACAAGGATTCGGCCACGGCAAACGCCTGTTCGCGCATGCTGCCTTCAATCTCACGGCGCTCGCGGTTGATGCCGTCGAGTGCCTTGGCCAGTTCCGCGCCTCGCGCTGCATCGTCCGTCAGCAGACATTCAATGCCCAAGGTCATGTCGGACAAGCGCCCGGCGGCGTTGATGCGCGGCCCCAGGGCAAAGCCAAAGTCGAAGGTGGTGGCGACTTTGGCGTCACGCCCGGCTGCTACAAAAAGACTAGCTAGTCCGGTAGGTAACATAAGGGCTCGCACCCTTTTTAGCCCTTGGGCCACGAGGCGGCGGTTGTTCGCATCGAGCTTGACGACATCGGCCACCGTGCCCAGCGCCACCAGCGGCAGCAGGGCATCGAGTTTCGGTTGCGTGGCAGCATTGAACATGCCACGTTGCCGCAACTCGGCGCGCAGCGCCAGCAACACGTAAAACATCACGCCGACACCAGCGATGGACTTGCTCTCGAACGTGCAGCCGGGTTGATTCGGATTCACGATCACGTCCGCTTCGGGCAGCACGATCCGGCCATCCTGGCTGGCGGGCAAATGGTGGTCCGTCACCAGCACCTGCAAACCCAGGGCACGCGCGGTGGCGACACCTTCAAAACTGGCGATGCCGTTATCGACCGTGATCAGCACGTCAGCGCCGCTGGCCTTGACGCGCTCGGAGATCGGCGGCGTCAGGCCATAGCCATCGACCACGCGGTCGGGCACGATGTAGCTGACGTGCTTGGCGCCGAGCAGGCGCAAGCCGCGAATGCCGACGGCGCAGGCGGTGGCGCCGTCGCAGTCGTAGTCGGCGACGATGCAGAGCTTCTTGTCAGCCGCAATCGCGTCGGCCAGCAGACGAGCGGCCGCACTCAAACCCAGCATTTCGTTTGGGGCAATCAGGCGCGCCAGGCCGTCGTCGAGCTGCTGCGCACTTTGCACGCCGCGCGCTGCATAAAGCTGGGCCAGCAGCGGGTGGATGCCGGCCTGTTCCAGCGTCCAGGCAGAACGGGGCGGAATCTCACGAACTAATATTTTCATAGCTGCTCAAGCAATATGGACGGGGGCTGGGAGCCAAAAAGCCTTAAAACTTTCCTCAGAACCGAGGCTGGCTTGGCCGTGAAGGTCTGGGCACTGCGTTCGCCACAGAGGGTCAGCTCAAAGCTGCCGCCCTGACTCAAGGTGGTCAACAGCGCGGCGCACTCGGTCGCATCCAGCGCTTGCCAGGCTTGCGCCCAGGCGGGCCAGTTTTCACTTAACGCAGCGTCACGCAAAGTGCTCACGACCACCGGCTGCGCCGCTGTGCCAGCTGGCTGCGGCAATTCAGGCAAGGCGCCGGTGCCGCTGATCCAGAACGAGTTGACAGTTGGCACGCCGCGGGCTGCGCGGGCGTCGTTGACCGGGTGGTGGTAGAGCAGCATCTGCATTTCACTTTGCAGGCGTTGCAGGGGAATGGCGCGGCTGCTGCCGGGCAGCCAGTGCGCCACGTCGCGCCCGGCCACGCGGTCCAGGGACGCGGTGGCCAGGCCTTTGAACACGTCGCCGCAGGCCAGCCAACGTCCGGGCTGGTCATAGTGCAAGCTGATGCCGTCTTCAGAAAAATAGGGCTGCATGGCTGCCAGCAAGGCAGTAGATTCCTGCGCCGCAAATTCGGGCAGCGTCGCCTCGCCCATGGCGACATGCTTGGCGCCGGTGCGCCAATGGCAAGGGGTGATGAAGGCCCAGGCCTTGCTGGCTTCGGGCGTGGCCAGGGTGGTTTGCGCCTGCAGCCCCGCCCAGGGAATCAAGCCGTCCTGAGTCGGCAGACCCAGCGCGCTCGCCAAAGCGCGTTCATGCGGTGGCGACAGGCTGGACTCGTCGCCGCTGTCCAGCGGCTGCGGTGTCAGGCGGCGCAGCAGTTTTTCAAGATTCGGGAGTTTGAGCGGCGCCAGGGCCAGGCGGCAGCCCTCGGAACTGCAAAAGGCGAAGGGGATCAAAAGGTGCATGGCTTGATTGTCCGGGAATTGTGGCTGCAACTCAGGCGGAGGGGTGTCAATGCCACAATGCCCCCTGTTTTCAACTTTGGCGGTCCATGCAACTCCCTTATGAGCTCATTCTTGGCTGGCGCTATACGCGCGCTGGCCGCGCGACCCGGCGCAACGGTTTTATCTCGTTCATCTCGGGCGTCTCCATGCTGGGCATTGCGCTGGGCGTGGCGGCACTGATCATCGTGTTGAGCGTGATGAACGGTTTTCAGAAAGAGGTGCGCGATCGCATGCTGGGCGTGGTGTCGCACATTGAAATTTTGGCGCCCAATGGCGCGGCCTTGCCCGATGTGGCCCTCACACTGAGTCAGGTGCGGGCCCATCCGCAGGTGATTGGTGCAGCACCTTTTATAGCTACGCAAGCCCTGCTGGCGCGGGGTGAGGACATGAAAGGCACGATGGTCCGGGGCATTGAGCCGAGGCTGGAGCCCGAAGTGACCGACCTCGCCATCGAGCTCAAGAACACCGGCTTGAACCGCCTGATCCCCGGTGAATTTGGTGTCGTGCTGGGCGGCGAACTAGCACGTTCCCTGGGGGTGAGCCAGGGCGACAAGGTGACGCTGGTCGCGCCCAGTGGCCAGGTGACCCCGGCCGGTGTCGTGCCGCGCCTTAAGCAGATGACGGTGGTGGGCACGTTCGACTCCGGGCATTTTGAATACGATTCGGCGCTGGTGCTGATGCACATTGAAGATGCGGCGCGCATCTTCCGTTTGGAGGGCCCCAGTGGCGTGCGGGTCAAGCTGCGCGATTTGCACCAGGCGCGCGAGGTGGCGGCTGACCTGGCCAAGACCTTGAGCGGCGAGTTGTTGATCCGCGACTGGACACGCCAGAACCGCACCTGGTTTGCCGCCGTGCAGATGGAAAAACGCATGATGTTCATCATCCTGACCCTGATCGTGGCGGTGGCGGCCTTCAACCTGGTCAGTACGCTGGTGATGACGGTCACCGACAAGCGCGCCGACATCGCCATCCTGCGCACGCTGGGCGCCAGCCCCCGAAGCATCATGGGGATTTTTGTGGTGCAGGGCGCGATGGTGGGGGTGATTGGCACTTTCGCCGGGCTGGCCCTGGGCCTGGGCGTGGCGTTCAACATCGACGTGATCGTGCCCGCGCTGGAGCGGCTGTTTCACGCCAGCTTCTTGCCCAAAGACATTTACTTGATCAGCCGCATGCCGAGCGATCCGCAGCAGGCGGACATCGTGCCGATTGCCGTCATTTCCCTGGTGCTGGCTTTTCTGGCCACCCTGTACCCGAGTTGGCGCGCCAGCCGGGTGAACCCGGCGGAGGCTTTGCGTTATGAGTGAAATTAAGAGCGACATTGTTTTAAGCGCGCGCGCCATCACCAAGCGCTTCACCGAGGGCCGGCTCGATGTGACCGTGCTGCAGGGCGTGGACCTGGATGTGCGCGCGGGCGAGACGCTGGCTATCGTCGGGGCATCGGGTTCCGGCAAAAGCACGCTCTTGCACCTGATGGGCGGGCTCGATGCGCCCACCAGTGGCTCGGTCTTCTTGCACGGACAGGACCTTGCGCATCAGAGCGCCGCTGCGCAAGGGCGTCTGCGCAACCAGTACCTCGGCTTTGTCTATCAGTTTCACCACCTGCTGCCTGAATTCAGCGCGCTGGACAACGTCGCCATGCCTTTATGGATTCGACGCCTGGCCCCCGCAGAATCTTCCCGTATAGCTACTGAAATGCTAGTGAAGGTTGGCTTGCAGGATCGCCTGCTGCATCGCCCGTCCGAGCTCTCAGGTGGCGAGCGTCAGCGCGTGGCGATTGCCCGGGCGCTAGTCACGCGCCCGGCTTGCGTGCTGGCCGATGAACCCACCGGCAATCTGGATCGCGCCACGGCTGACGGCGTGTTTGAGCTGATGCTGGAACTGGCGCGCACCCAGGGCACGGCGTTTATCGTCGTTACCCATGATGAGGCACTGGCAGCGCGTTGCGGGCGGCAATTGCGGCTGGTGCAAGGTCGGCTGTCAGAAGACGGGCGCTGAATGCTGGCAGCTGGTGAACGGGCGCTTGCGTGTTCGCGCCGTTCAAGACTTTGCCGACGGCTCGGCTGAAGGATTGCCACGCAACAACGTCAAAGCCAGCAGCGCCGAAGCCACCATCAAAAACAAACTCACCGCGTTGAGCACCGGCGTCGCCCCCTCGCGCATGCGCCCGTACATCATGACCGTGAGCGGCGCATCCGAGCCGACCAGCATTAGCGTGGTGTTGAAGTTCTCGAACGACATCAAGAATGAAATGGCGGCTGCCCCAATCAGCGCCGGTTGCAGGTAGGGCAGGGTGATGGTGGCAAAGACTGCAGCGCGCGTGGCGCCCAGGTTGTAGGCGGCGTCTTCCAGCGTGAGGTCAAAGCGTTTCAGCCGCGCCGTGATGGTCAGCGTGGCAATCGACACGATGTAGGAGAACTGCCCCAGCACCACCAGCGGCAAACCCGGGCGCAAGAATTCCAGTTCCAGGCCCCACACATCATCGGCGAGATTGGCGATGCGGCTGGCAAACGCCAGGATCGAGATGCCCAGAATCACCCCCGGTATCACCAGCGGCGCCAGCATCAATAAAGACAAAGCTTGCTTGCCGCGAAACTGCGTGCGCTCGATCAGGAATGCGTTGGCGGTGCCGACCAGGACCGACAGGATGGTGACCCAACACGCCACCACGACGCTGGTCCACAGGCTGCCCAGCATGGCGCTGTCGGCAAACAGGCCACGGCGCGCCGTGTCAAAGCCGCCCAGGAACCAGTCCAGCGTGAAGCCGCGCCACGGCGGCGCCGGGTAGGCGGCGTCGTTGAAGGCAAATACCGCCACCACCAGCAAGGGCAGAAACAAAAAGGCAAAGAACAGCAGGCCGTAGATCACGGTGCTGGCGCGCAGCCACAACGGGCGAGGCAGGGAGGCAATCATGACCGCTGCATCACTTCACCAAACTTCTGGCCGCTGAGTTTCAAGCCGAACCAGACGATCGCCGTCGACAAGCCCAGCAGCAAGAAGCCAAAGGCCGCACCTTGTTCCCAGTTGAAACGGGTAATGAACTGGGTGTAGATCTGCTCGGTGAACCACTGTGAATTTTTGCCGCCCAGCAGCGTCGGTGTCAGGTAATTGCCCAGGGTCAGCATAAACACCACAATGCAGCCCGCCACGATGCCGGGTGCGGCGTGCGGGATGACGATCTGGCGCAGGATGGACCAGCCGTTGCCACCCAGGTCGTAGGCGGCTTCGATCAGTGAGTCGTCCAGGCTTTCCAGCGCGCTGATCAAGGGGATGACCATGAACAGCATTGAGGTGTAGACCAGCCCGACCAGAATGGTGCTGTCGTGGTAGAGCATCTCGATCGGCGCCGGGGTCAGGCCCAGCCACACCAGCAGACCGGGCAGCACGCCGGACTCGCGCAGCAAAATCATCCAGCCCAGCGTGCGCACCGTCTCGCTGACCCAAAACGGAATCAGGCACAGGATGAACAACATTGATTTGTTGCGCCCGCGCGTCAGCTTGGCGATGGTCCAGGCAATCGGGAACGCCAGCACCAGAGTGATGACAGTGGCCAGGATCGACATCAGCGCAGTGCGCACAAAGGTGTGCCAGTACAGTGGCTCTTCAATGAAAGTTCCGTACTGCGCCAGGCTGAATTCATAGACACGTGGCGCCACGCGTGCGCGCAGCGACAAGATGCCCAACTCCACGTGCGGCAACACGATCAGCCCCAGCAGCCACAAGAGCGCTGGCGCGAGCAGCAGCATGAGCATCAGCCGCGCGCAGGGTAGGGCGTCGCCGGGAGATTCAGTGGGCATGGACCGGCATCGTGTGGCCTAGGACAGGCCGACGTCTTGTTGGCTGGCCGCAAAACACACCGCGCGTTGGGGGTCGAAGCCGAAGTGCACGCGCTCACCTACGGCCAGGTCGGCGAATTGGCCGGTCTGGGGCAAGGCGATGCGAAACTCGGTGTGCGAGTTTTCCTCATGCAGCAGCACGGCTGAATTGGCGCCGTCAAACAGCAGGCTGTCAACTTGCGCCCGGTAGTGCGACAAGCCGGCATCTGCCAGCACCGCTGCGCTGCGCGACAGGCTGGCAACCTCCGGCCGCACAAAGGCTTCGACCGTGTCACCGCGGGCTACCTTGCCGATGGCGCGCGCCAGGATCACCAAGCCTTCACCACTGGCGACCGTCACGATGTCCCCGTTGACCTCCGTGGCGCGCCCGGCGATACGGTTGTTGGCGCCGACAAAGCCCGCCACAAATGGCGTCTGCGGCTCGTAATAAAGCTGCTGCGGCGTGCCGACCTGCTCAAAGCGGCCGTGGTTCATCACGGCCACATGGTCCGACAGCACCAGCGCTTCCGACTGGTCGTGCGTAATGTAAACAAAGGTGGTGCCAAAAGCCGCCTGCAACTGTTTAAGCTCGATCTTCATGTGCTCACGCAATTTGAGGTCGAGTGCGCCCAGGGGCTCATCGAGCAGCAACAAGGTGGGCTCCAGCACCAGGCTGCGGGCAATTGCCACGCGCTGTTTCTGCCCGCCCGAGAGCTGGTCAATGCGTTTGTCTTGTGCATTGGGCAGGCTCACGCGCTCCAGCATGTCACCGACGCGGCGCTTGATTTCAATTTTGGTCACGCCGCGGCGCGCCAGACCGTAACCGACGTTGTCGCCCACGTTCATCATCGGAAACAGCGCCAGATGCTGAAACACCATGTTCACCGGGCGCCGATTGGGCGGTACGCCGTTCATGGCCTGGCCGCCGATCTGGATGCTGCCAGCATCCGGGCTCAAAAAGCCCGCAATCATGCGGAGCAGCGTGGTCTTGCCGCAGCCTGAAGGCCCCAGGATCGAGAAAAAACTGCCGCGCGCTACTTCGAGAGACAAATTGTCCACGGCACGAAAGGCGCCGTAGTGCTTGGCCACGCCGGTGGCCTGCAGGTCAGGCTGCGCCGCATCAGAGGCGGTGGGCGCAGCAGATGCGTCAGAACTCAATGCAGACCAAGCTTAGTTGGCCGCTTTGATGCGGTCCAGCACCCGGCCTTCAATCTCTTCAATGCCAGCGGGAACGGCCGGGTACCACTTGACGTTCTTCAACGCGGCTTCCGGGAAGCTGTCGGCAAACTGGGCTTTGAGCTTGGCGTCCATCAACAAGTCAGCGCCCTGGGAGGCGGTGAAATTGCCGGCCGATTTGGCCACGCGCGCCGCAATCTCGGGGCGCATATTGAAGTTGATCCAGGCATAAGCCGCTGCATCGTTCTTGCCCTTGGCCGGAATGGCAAAGGTGTCGATCCAGCCCAGCGCCCCCGACTTGGGCGCGATGAACTGGATTTCCGCCTTCTCGCCGTTGAGCTTCCAGCCGCCGGTGTCCCACATCATGGCGCCGACGATCTCGCCCGTGCGCATGCCGTTGAGCAACTGGTCTTTGTTGTCCCAGAAGAACTTCAGGTTGCCTTTGCAGGCGATCATGGTTTTGCCGACTTCGTCCATCAGCGCGCCGTAGGCTTTGGGGTTGCCGTAGAGCGCAAACGGGTCTTTGCCGGCGGCAAAGGCAAACGCGAGCAGGGTCGGGCGTTTCAGGCGCACGGCGGTTTTGCCTTTGACATCGCTGCGGCACAGGTCCGGGTAGTCGGCCATTTGGGTCAGCTTGGTGTTGACCACCAGACCATCGGTACCCCAGATGTGCGGCAGGCCATATACCTTGCCGCCCAATGACGTGTTTTTCTTGGTGGCTTCCAGCATCGAGGGGATGAACAACTCGGCCTTGAGCTGGCTCATGTCCATCGGCTTGTAAATGCCGAATTCCTGTTGCGGCCCCGTGATGCGGTCTTGCGATGGCTGCGCCAGGTCAAAGCCAGCACCGCCAGTGGCGCGCAGCTTGGAGATCATTTCTTCATTGTTGGACAATGTCAGCGCCACCTTGTAGCCGCTTTCTTTCTCGAACTGCGCCACCACCTCAGCCGGCGCGTAGTCAGCCCAGGTCAGCAGGCGCAGGGTTTTTTCCTGGGCCAGGGCGGTGGTGCCCAGGCCAAGCGCGAGAGCGCTGGTGGCGAGAAAAGCGTGGAGGACTTTCATGCGGGGTTCCTTGTGAATAGAGTGACGACGTTCAGTTTGACGACAACGCCAAAAAGTCAACCAAGCATACGGTGACTAAATGACATTTTGGTGTCAGCGCCGTGACGTAGATATGGTACTTTCCCTGCATGACCATTTGGATCGACACCCATTGCCACCTCGATGCACAAGAGTTTTGGCCTCTAGCCCTTGAGGTACGTGCGCGAGCAGCTATTAATAATGTAGCACACTGCGTGTTGCCCGCCGTCGAACTTGGCAACTTTGACGCCGTGCGGGCACTGGCGCACACGGGCGACGACAGCTACGCACTCGGCATTCACCCTCTGTGTGTCAAGCAGGCGCAGGACGATGCGCTGAACCGCCTGGACGCCGCCTTGGCGCAGCACCGTTCTGACCCGCGCCTGGTGGCTGTTGGCGAAATTGGCTTGGACTACTTTGTCCCTGAACTGTGTGTCAGCCCGCTGCGTCAGCGCCAGGAATATTTTTTTCTGGCACAGCTCAAACTGGCGCAGCAATACGACTTGCCGGTGATCTTGCACACCCGTCGTTCGGTAGACCGCGTCCTTAAAGGCTTGCGCGACGTCGCAGGCAAGGCGGGGCAGTGGCACGGTATTGCCCACGCCTTCAACGGCAGCGAGCAACAGGCGCAAGCCTTCATGGCGCTGGGCTTCAAGCTCGGCTTTGGCGGGGCGCTGACCTATGAGCGCGCGCTGCAGTTGCGGCGTCTCGCGGCCAGCCTGCCTTTGGGGTCCATCGTGATGGAAACCGATGCGCCCGACATGCCGCCGCACTGGTTGTACAAAACGGCGGAGCAACGCGCAGCGGGTGCCGCCCAAAGCCGCAACGAGCCGGGCGAGCTGCCGCGCATCGGGGCTGAGCTGGCGGCGCTGCGCGGCATCAGCGCCGACGAACTGGCCGAGGCCACCACGCGCAACGCGCTGGCGGCGCTACCCGGGCTGCGCGCTTTGTTGCTGAGTTGATCCCCGGCCGCGCCCAACCGGCCGCATTGATTTTTGTCAAGTGCGCAGCGGCCACCAAGTCGCAGACTGCTTACTCTAGCCGTTGATAACAGCTTCCAGAATCTTGCGTCACCTGGACCTTGCATGCCTACCCTATCACTAGATCAAGCAGAGTTTGCGCCCCTGTTCCATAGTTGCGAGGCCATTCAGAGTCGGGACAACGCCCTGATGCTTCGGATTTTTGAACTGCGCTACCAAGTCTATTGTGAGGAACGCGGTTTTCTGCCCGCCGCCAATTATCCGGAGCGCTGCGAGACAGACGAACGCGATGCCAGCTCGGCGCATTTCTGCGCGTTCAATCTGCGCGATGAGTTGGTGGGTTACGTGCGCCTGGTGCGCTCAGACCTGGGGCAGTCCTTTCCGTTTCAATCTCATTGCAGCGCGTTGCTGGAGGGCGCCAGCCTGGCGCCGCCGGCACAGGCGGCCGAAATCAGTCGATTGATGGTGCGCCGCGACTACCGACGTCGGCGCGGCGACGTGCTGGAAGGTGTCACCGTTGAGGAAGACCTTGCGAGGGGCGCTCATGAACTGCGGGACCACTCGCCCCAAATTCTGTTGAGTATGTACCGTCAGATGTACGCCTTCAGCCTCGCCAACGGCATTCGCTACTGGTACGCGGCCATGGAACGCCCTCTGGCCCGCGCCTTGAACCAGATGAACTTCGTTTTTCGGCAGATCGGACCGCCGAGCGACTATTACGGCGTGGTGGCGCCCTACATCGGTGATCTGCGTGAACTGGAAGCGCATCTCGAGGAGAAGAATCCGGCGCTGATGGCATGGATGCAGAGGTCGGAAACTGTGAGCCTCTAATCCTGGCAATTTGACAAGAATTTTGCGACCCTGCGCGACGGGTGCCTGTAAAACAAAAAAAACTGCCTGGTTTCAACCAGGCAGTTTCCGTCGATGAGCTCTGAAACTTACTTCTTATTCTCGCGGCGACGAATCACACCAAATGCAGCAAGTGCGAGGCCAAACAAAACCAAGCTACCTGGCTCAGGAATCGCGTTACTTTGAACCGGATCATTGATCAGTCCGAGGAAACACTCGCTAGGCAGGGAACCAGTCGGACACGCACCGCCAAACGCCGCAAAGTTAGGCTTCAGTGTGAAGTTTGCGTCGAAATCCGCAAAAAGACCACTTGGCAACAAAAAGCCATTGGAATTCCATTGGTTCATGGCCGACCCGCCGGTGGCGTCAGCAAAGAACGTACCGGCACCAGTCGTTGGAAGCGTATTTGCGTTTGCGTTCTGGAAAAGCGTCGCATCTCTTTCATCAATCAGTGGAGTGGAGGGATCATCAACAATGACTTTGCCCGGCACGAGCTCAAGACCCAAATACAGGCTGGCCCCTGCGGCGTTGGTCAAGCCATTGAAGCCATTGAAGCCGAGTCGACCATCAGGGTCCTTCTGGAGAATTCCAGAAATAATCGATGGCATGCGATAGATGTCGATGTGAATCTTTCCATCGCACCCTAAACCACCGGTACAACCCACGTTGTAGATGTTAAAGCCAGAGCTTATCGGGTTGACCGTGAGGTCGGCCATGCCATAGAGCATGTAGTAGAGGTAATCACCACCGTCCCCCTTGGTCCAGGCAGGATCGCCGTTGGACTGGTTGATTTCGGTGATTTGACCAATGCCCCACGTTGTTTCTGCGAGGGCACCAGCGCCGTAGGCCACCGGACTGTACTCACTGGTCGTGCCCTGAAGCTTCCAGTTGTAAGGGCCCGCCAAAGTTTCCAGCGGGGCGGCTGTTGCTGCCAGCGACGCCACCGCGGTCATCGCGGCGACGGCCAGAGCTTTGATGTGCATCTTCATCTTCGAACTCCTTGAAAAATAACAGTACCAGAAGGCGGCAGCTGCTAGATTTAATAAAGCACATACCGTGCCGGACTTCGATGGGTTTCTATTTTCTATTTGAAATCAATTAGTTAGATCGCATGCAGGGCATCTCTCTCAATGCCCGGTAAGGCGGTTGTAAAAAATTCCGACACCGGGACAGCCTAGTCATAGCCCGAGTTTGACTACATGGCCTGAGTCCGGCTGACCGATACATCCACTATTTTGGTCTGATAGCTCCTGAAGCTGTGCAGGACCAGTTTGGGCGCCGAGGGGACGGGATTGCCCGCCAGCAAGTCGTGGATCATGGACATGGCCATGGCGCCGATCGCAAAGCTGCCAACGGCGACTTGCGAGGCCGGACAGGGCTTGCCATCCTTCATCATGGTGAGCACCTTGCTTACCTGCTCGACGACCTCAGCATCGAGATGTGGTGCCAGTCGTTGTATGAATGAGGCGAAAACATCGGCGTAGCTGGGGACAGCACCGCCCGCACTGACGTCCGCGATGTCCGGTGCCAGCATATCGGTCAATGCCAGGCTGGAGTCCGCCGGGAAATACCAGACCAAAGCGCCAAAACCTACGCTCAAGGCTGTAAATATGTGCGCCTTGTGTTGCTTTGCGCTGTCATGCAAGCGCAGGATCGCGGGCAAGTCAAGGAAATCAACGGTATCAAACACGATGTCTGCTTTGCCAACAATGTCGTCTGTATTGTCTGCATCAAGATACGCCTCGATCGCCTCCACCTGGGCCAGCGGGTTGATCCTCAGAATCTTGTCTTTCAGCGCCGCGACCTTGGGCTTGCCGATATCCGAAAAGTCGTAGAACTGGCGATTCAGATTGTGTGCGTCAACCACGTCACCGTCCACCAATACAAAATTTTCGAAGCCCATACGTGCTGCACAGACTGCGGGGCTGCTGCCAATTCCGCAGCCGGCGATCAGCAGTCTCGTCCTTCTAATTTTTGCCTGCGTCTCGGCCGTGATGTAGCCGTTGTTTCGGGTGATCGATGTTTCGTAATCAAAGGCGTTTGTCATTTGTCAAATCTCCTGGGTCAAAGAAAATCAATAATTTTTCCACAGTTCCGTGCGCGGATACGACTCCCGTATGCCGCCAAAGCTGTAACGAAACTGTAACGAAAGCGGCCTCAATGTACGCTGAATATCCAAAGACCCTGTGACATAGTGCGCCACTCGAAACAGTCTGTAAACCCCGCCCATGTTTGAGGCAATCCTGGCTTAGGATGGCCGCGCATGAATCTTCTTTACTGACACGTGACAC
The DNA here is from genome assembly GCF_010365055.1 of Rhodoferax sp. Taxonomy (GTDB): domain Bacteria; phylum Pseudomonadota; class Gammaproteobacteria; order Burkholderiales; family Burkholderiaceae_C; genus Rhodoferax. The sequence continues at coordinate 24,470 of NZ_JAAFHA010000008.1, read as the reverse complement.
CATGAAAACACATCGTTTTGAGACCAAAGACCATCGATTTGGAAGACTCGAACACCCCACACGAGACCTTGACGTGGCCGCGCGGTCGATGAAACCAACGGTTGGCGCGACGCATTGGGACCAGCCTGGCCTGCGCATCCAGCATCGTGCCTTTAGAAGCGCCCTGGAACTCAGGTACCAGGTCTATTGCGTGGAGTGCAGTTTCTTGTCGCCGGACAACTACCCGGATGGGGTGGAATCGGACGAACACGACAATGCCGCAGAACATTTCTACGCTTTCGACTCGCAGCAAGATTTGGTGGGTTATGTGCGCCTGGTTCGCCCCGATGCTGACCAGCGGTTCCCGTTTCAAAGTCATTGCACGACCTCCGCGAATGGCGTCAAACTGCCCGCGCCTGGCCGCGCCGCCGAGATCAGTCGGCTGATGTTGCGCTGTGACTACCGGCGCCAGCGTGGCATCCAACTCGCAGGCGTGGCGGGGGGGCAGGCCTGCGCGGTGGCGCCGGGTGTGAGGCGTGATGACGCTACGAACGTGCTACTGACACTCTATCGCCAGATGTACGCCTACAGTCGCGCCAATGACATCAGCCATTGGTACGCCGCCATGGAGCGCCCGTTGGCGCGCTCGTTGAAGCGCATGAACATTGCCTTCCAGTCCATTGGACCGCAAACTGATTACTACGGACCCGTGGCCCCCTATCTCGCCAGTCTGCAAGAGGTCGAGGCGCAAGTGGGCGCGAACGACCCCGCTCTGTTGGCATGGCTGCAGCAGACTGAGCGCCGCAGTGCAACGCCAGGATTTGCCAAGAAGACCAGACTCGCCCAGGTGTGCCATCCCAGTGAACTAGCGCTTTAGCTGTCCTACGATCGTTCAATTCCATTGAACCCCCCTCTCCCGGTCTGATGTCGAAAGACCAAAAAGGCACTGCCTATTCGTCCCCAACGCCACGTCTGCTCGGCTTGCCACCCCTCGTCTCTGAGGACACCCGGCTGCTGATACTGGGCAGCTTTCCCAGCGTGGCCTCGCTCGCGCAGCAGCAGTATTACGCCCACCCGCAAAATCAGTTTTGGCGAATTCTTCAAGATATTTTACCTTCCAGCCCCCGTGGAATAAGCGCAGCTAGCTATGAAGAACGTAGCGCCTGGTTGCTGGCGCACGGTCTTGGTATTTGGGATGTCTATGCTTCCTGCGAGCGCGCCGGCAGCCTGGATACGGCCATTCGCCAGCCGCAAGTCACTGATTTCAGCCAGCTCAAGCTTCGTTGTCCGCAACTCAGGTTGATTGCCCACAACGGCGGCGAGAGCTTTCGGCACGCCAAATACACCGCCACCTTGGGCCTGCCGGTACTCAAGTTGCCTTCAACCAGCCCGGCCAATGCCAGCTGGAGTTTTGAACGCAAGCTCGTGGCCTGGCGCGAGGCGGTGGCGGCGGCCGGTCTGCTCTGAACGTCCGTGCAGGTGCCGGGTGCCGGGCGCTCTCGGCGGTTCGGCACAGCGTTTGGGGATAATCGCCCCATCTTGAAAAAACGCACACACACCCTCCCCGAAGTAAATTTCTCTGACGACGGCCCGGTCCGTCACCTGCATCTTGGCACCGAATGGATTCAGGGCTCGATGTACCTGGACCAGCCCAACGCGCTGGTGCATGAGTACATCCAGCGCATGATGGCCTGGCTGTTGTTTGTGGAGCCCGATTCGGTGAAAGACCGACAAGCGATGCAGTTGGGCCTTGGGGCGGGCTCACTGACCAAGTTCTGCCACAAAGAACTGCGCATGAAAACCACCGCCATCGAGCTGAACCCGCAGGTGCTTGTCGCCTGCCGGGGCTGGTTCAAGCTGCCGGCTGAAAACACCCGCCTGCAGGTGGTGCTGGCGGATGCTGCGCAAGAAATGCAGAACCCCAAATGGTGGGGCACGGTGGACGCACTGCAGGTCGATCTGTATGACCATGAGGCGGCGGCGCCGGTGCTCGACAGCCTGCCGTTTTATAACCACTGTCGGCGCATGTTGACACCGGAAGGCTGCATGACAGTGAACCTGTTCGGCCGTGCCTCCAGCTTTGCCCGCAGTGTCGAAAAAATATCGGCGGCTTTTGGCAAGGAAGCTGTTTGGGCCTTCAAGCCCACGCGCGAAGGCAATACCGTGGTGCTGGCGCAGAGTACGCCAAGCCGCCCCAAGCGCGAGGTCTTGATGGCGCGCGCTGACATCATTGAAGCGAAGTGGGGCCTGCCCGCCAGCAAGTGGGTGCGCGTGTTCAAGCCGCTGCTGTCATGAACAGCGCCGCAGCCTCCAGGACCCGCAACCCGGCCCATGCTGGCCCGCTGGATTGGCGCAATCTGGTGCTCTGGCTGCACAGCGACGGCGTCATCAGCACCGAAGAAGCCCAGCGCATCAACGCGCGCTGCGCCCAGGCCGAGAGTGTGCAGCACCCCCTGGTGCGCCTGGCCAGCGTGTCGGTGCGGCGTGTCAGTGATGGCAAGCCGCTGGACATCGAGCTGCTGACCCAGTGGCTGTCCGGGCGGGCCGGCTTGGACTACTTGCGCATTGATCCGCTCAAGGTGGATGTGGGCAAAGTGGCCGACACCATGAGCGCCGCCTATGCCGAGCGCCACAAGATATTGCCGGTGCAGGTCACGCCCACGGAAGTTGTTGTCGCCACCGCCGAACCTTTCATGACGGATTGGGTGGCTGAAGTGGAGCGGCAGTCGCGCCGCAGCGTGCGCCGGGTGGTGGCCAGTCCGCAGGATATTCACCGTTACACCGCAGAATTTTTTGCGCTTGCCAAGTCGGTGCGTGCCGCCAACAAGGCCGGTGGCAACGCCGGGGGTGCCAGTTTTGAGCAGTTGGTGGAACTGGGCAAGACCAACAAGCAACTCGACGCCAATGACCAAAGTGTGGTGCAGGTGGTGGACTGGCTCTGGCAGTACGCGTTTGACCAACGCGCCAGCGACATTCATCTGGAGCCGCGGCGCGAGCAGGGCGTGATCCGTTTTCGCATTGACGGTGTGTTGCACCCGGTCTACCAGATGCCGATGGGCGTGCTCACTGCCATGACGGCGCGCATCAAGTTGCTGGGCCGCATGGATGTGGTGGAGCGCCGCCGTCCGCAAGACGGTCGCATCAAGACTCGCAATCCGCGCGGCGATGAGATTGAGATGCGGATTTCGACGCTGCCTACCGCTTTTGGCGAGAAGATGGTGATGCGGATCTTCGACCCGGACACCACCGTCAAGGATCTCGATGCCCTGGGTTTTTCCGCGCATGATGCGCAGCGCTGGGAGGCGTTGGTCAAGCGGCCGAACGGCATCATTCTGGTCACCGGCCCGACCGGCTCGGGCAAGACCACCACGCTGTACTCCACGCTAAAAAGAATTGCCACCGAAGAGGTGAACGTCAGCACGGTCGAAGACCCGATCGAAATGATCGAGCCGTCGTTCAACCAGACCCAGGTGCAGCTGCAGTTGGATTTTGGCTTTCCGGAGGGGCTGCGCGCCCTGATGCGGCAAGACCCGGACATCATCATGGTGGGGGAGATCCGCGACAGCCAAACGGCCGAGATGGCGGTGCAGGCGGCGCTCACCGGCCATTTGGTGTTCTCCACCCTGCACACCAACGACGCGCCGTCCGCGGTGACGCGCTTGATGGAGCTGGGCGTGCCGTCCTACCTGATCAACGCCACGCTGCTGGGCGTGCTGGCGCAGCGCCTGGTGCGCACCTTGTGCCCGCAATGCAAGGTGCCAGACCCAGCGGCGACGCGCGAGGCGCTGGCCGAGGTGGTCAAGCCCTGGCAGATCAACGGCGCTTACAAACCATTCAAACCGGTCGGCTGTGTCGATTGCCGCATGACCGGTTTCATGGGTCGCATGGGTCTGTATGAGTTGTTGGTCGTCAGCGAGGCCTTCAAGGAAAAAGTCAACCGGGAGCCCAACGCTGATGGGCTCAAGCGCCAGGCCGTGCTTGATGGCATGCGCCCGCTGCGGCTGGCCGGCGCCTTGCGTGTGGCCGAAGGTTTGACGGTGCTGGAAGAAGTGCTCTCAAGCACGCCATCGTTGACCTGATCTGCGCCCGAGCGGACATTGCAGGCCAAATCTTGATGAAGATTCAAAGTCAAAAGGATTTTTTTTCCGGAATCCTGTTCATGGTCGCCGGTGTCGCGTTCGCTTGGGGTGCCACCGACTACACAGTCGGAGATAGCGCCCGCATGGGGCCGGGTTATTTTCCTTTGCTGCTGGGCGTGTTGCTGGCGCTGCTGGGCGCCGCTGTGACCTTCAAGGCTCTCGTGATTGAAACGGCAGATGGAGAAAAAGTGGGCCTCATTGCCTGGAAGCCGCTGGTGTTCATCATCGCGGCCAACCTGGTGTTCGGGGTCGCGCTGGGCGGCTTGCCGCGCCTGAAGGTGCCTGCGCTGGGCTTGATCGTCGGCATTTACGCGCTGACTTTGATCGCCTGTCTGGCGGGTGACCGCTTCAAGGCCAAAGAAGCCGCGGCGCTGGCCACGGTGTTGGCTGTGCTGAGCTACCTGGCCTTTGTGCTGCTGCTCAAACTGCAGTTTGTGGTGTGGCCCGCGTTGACGGTTGGATCGTGATGGAGCTAGTCAACCACCTGTCGCTCGGTTTCGGTGTCGCCTTCACACCGATCAACCTCATGTATGCCTTTGTCGGCTGTCTGCTGGGCACCTTGATTGGTGTGCTGCCCGGCATTGGGCCGCTGGCCACCATCGCCATGCTGTTGCCCGCCACCTACGGGCTACCGCCGGTGTCGGCGCTGATTATGCTGGCAGGAATCTATTACGGGGCCCAGTATGGCGGCTCCACCACGGCCATTCTGGTCAATCTGCCGGGTGAAGCGTCGTCGGTGGTCACGGTGATTGACGGCTACCAGATGGCGCGCCTGGGCCGCGCCGGCCCGGCCTTGGCTGCGGCGGGACTGGGCTCTTTCTTTGCCGGCTGTGTTGGCACGTTGGTGCTCGCCGCCTTTGCCGTGCCCTTGACCGAGCTCGCCTTCATGTTTGGCGCGGCCGAATATTTCTCCTTGATGGTGCTGGGGCTGATTGGCGCCGTCGTGCTGGCCTCGGGCTCGCTGCTCAAGGCGTTTGGCATGATTTTGCTGGGTTTGCTGCTGGGCATGGTCGGCACCGATGTCAACTCGGGCGTGGCGCGTTTCAGTTTTGACATTCCAGAGTTGAGCGACGGCATCGGTTTCATCGTGATTGCCATGGGCCTGTTTGGCTATGGCGAGATCATCAGCAACCTGGGCAAACATGAGAGCGAGCGTGACGTATTCATTGCCCGGGTGCAAGGCTTGCTGCCAAGCCGGCAGGACTTCAAGCGCATGGTGCCGGCGGTCTTGCGCGGCACCGCCCTGGGCTCGGTGTTGGGCATTTTGCCGGGCGGTGGTGCGGTGATGGCGGCGTTTGCCGCCTACACGATTGAGAAGAAAACCAGCTTGCAGCCGGGTGAGGTGCCGTTTGGCCAAGGCAATATCCGCGGCGTGGCAGCGCCCGAGTCGGCCAACAACGCGGCCTCGCAAACCTCCTTCATTCCTTTGCTGACCTTGGGTATTCCACCCAACGCGGTGATGGCCTTGATGGTGGGCGCCATGACCATCCACAACATCCAGCCCGGCCCGCAGGTGATGACCAGCAACCCGGAGCTGTTTTGGGGCCTGATTGCGTCGATGTGGATTGGCAATGCCATGTTGCTTGTGTTGAACCTGCCCCTGATCGGCATCTGGATCAAGCTGCTGAGCGTGCCGTACCGCTGGCTGTTTCCGGCCATCGTGCTGTTTTGCGCGATCGGGGTTTATTCCACCAACAACAACACCTGGGACATCTGGATGGTGGGCCTGTTTGGGGCCATCGGCTATCTGTTCATCAAGCTCGGCATGGAGCCGGCGCCGCTGCTGTTGGGCTTCATTCTGGGGCCGATGATGGAAGAATACCTGCGCCGTGCCCTGTTGCTGTCGCGCGGGGACTGGAGCGTTTTGCTGACGCGCCCTCTGTCGGCGGGCCTGTTGGCGCTGGCAACCCTGTTGTTGCTGACGGTGCTGCTGCCGTCAATCAAAAAGAAGCGCGAAGAAGCGTTCGTCGAGACCTGAACTCAATTGCCGCAAGGAAGTCCCATGCCACTCAAAACCCATCTGCCATTGCGCTTGATCCAGCACCCGCAACGCGCGGCCCTGCACAACGAGGTTCACGCCCGCCCGCCGCAGGCGCTGGCGGCGCCCCTGGCGATCTCCCATGTGGTCATGCTGTGCGACGCGGCGCAGCGCGATGCCAGTCGCGCGCATGTGTCAGCGCTCTTACGCGACCACCACCTGCCGCTGCCTGATGCGCAGTCCAGTCACTTCCGGATGGACCTGGGCCGGTTCCACATTCGCTGGGAGCTGCACACCGAGTTTGTCAGCTGGACCTTCATGTGCCCGTTGCCCACCGCCCGTTTGGGCGAGATCGAGCCCGCGCAGGCGCTGGCCGCCGTGCCGCAAGACTGGCTGACGGGCTTGCCCGGACAGTGTTTGTGCAGCTTGCACCTGTGGGTGATTTCAAACCACACGCCGGGCACGTCGGCGCTGGTGAAGCAGGTGCTGCAGGAAGATACCTTGCTGGCCTCCAGCGTGGCCGGTGGGGGTGGTGAGGTCTACACCGACTTTGCCATGCATGCCGATGGCTTTTCACGCATGGTGCTGCTGGCCGGCAACCTGTCGCCGCGCCGATTGGGCCGCTTGGTGCAGCGCTTGCTGGAGATTGAAACCTACCGCATGGCGGCTTTGCTGGGCTTGCCCACGGCGCGCGAGGCGTCCAGCATCCTGGCCAGCGCCGAGCGTGAGCTGGCCGAGCTTGCCAGCGCCATTCGCAGTGCCAGCCCCGAGGATGAGCCGCTGCTGCTGGACCGCCTCACCAAGCTGGCCGGGCAGGTGGAGAGCCAGCACGCCGCCACGCATTCGCGCTTCTCGGCCAGCGTCGCTTATTTTGAGCTGGTGGACAAACGCATTGCAGAGATCAACGAGTCGGCGCTACCCGGCATGCAGACCATCGGTGAATTCATGGATCGGCGTTTGACCCCGGCGCGCAGCACCTGCGAGTGGGCCACCCGACGCCAGGACGCGTTGTCGCAACGGGTCTCGCGCATCAGCAACTTGCTGCGCACGCGGGTCGAGATTGAACAGCAGCAAAGCAGTCAGGCCTTGCTGGCGACCATGAACCAGCGGCAAGGCCTGCAACTGCAATTGCAATCGACGGTGGAGGGGCTGTCGGTGGCGGCCATCACCTATTACATCGTCGGTCTGGTGAGTTACCTGGCCAAGGGCGCGGCTCAGCTGGGCTGGCCCTGGAGCGGCGAAAGCACGGCGGCGGTGGCGATTCCGGTGGTGGCGCTGGGGGTTTGGTGGTCGCTTCGCCGCTTGCACTACAAGGTGTTCAAGAACTGAGCTGCACTGGCTTAGCCCGGTTCTCACGAATATATACAAATAATGGCTGTAGCCCCCGTATCAATTGAGTATGTAGCTCCTAAGAAAATAGCATTTGGACTGTTGCTGGCGGTGCTGGGCGCGATGGCGTTCAGCGGCAAGGCGATCATCGTCAAGCTGGCTTACCGCCATGGGGTGGACGCGGTCACGCTGATCATGTACCGCATGCTGTTTGCGCTGCCCATTTTTGCGTTGATGGCCTGGTGGGCCAGTCGCGGCAAGCCGGCGCCGACGGGCCAGGACTGGTGGGGCATTCTGGGCTTGGGTGTGACCGGCTATTACCTGGCCAGTTTTCTCGACTTTGCCGGTCTGGCCTATATCAGCGCCTCGCTGGAGCGCCTGATCTTGTACCTGAACCCGACGCTGGTGCTGCTGCTTGGACTGGTGCTGTACCAGCGCCATATCCAGCGTGCGCAGGGCTGGGGCATGCTGATCAGTTATTGCGGGGTGTTGCTGGTGTTCGGCCACGAGATCCAGTTTCAGGGCCGTGATGCGGCGCTGGGCGCTTTGCTGGTTTTTCTCAGTGCGGTCAGCTATGCGCTTTACATGACATTCAGCGGTGAGTTGGTCCAGCGGCTGGGCTCCTTGCGCCTGGTCGGGCTGGCCACCACCGTGGCCTGCTTGCTGTGCATTGGCCAGTTTGTGCTGCTGCGGCCCTGGAGCGCCGCGCTGGTGGCGCCCGAGGTGATCTGGCTCTCCATCCTCAACGCCACGCTGTGCACGGCCGCGCCGGTGCTGATGGTGATGATGGCGATTGAGCGCATCGGTGCCAGTCTGGCGGCGCAGGCTGGCATGGTCGGCCCGATGTCCACCATTTTGATGGGCGTCGTGATTCTGGGCGAGCCCTTCACCGCCTGGGTGGCGGCGGGCACGGTGCTCGTGGTGGCGGGGATATTTGTTTTCAGTCGTAGCGGGCGACCGGCATCCGCGTAAAGATCCGCTGAACAATCCAGTTTCAGCCTTGGTAGCTATTGCTTGATTTCCTGATGACGGAACTTCTTACCACTTGGCCGCTCAGAAAAAATATTTACTTATCAGAACTTTGATCTGTGCGTAAAACTAATTTGATTTACCTGTTCTTTGGAAGTGAATTTCATATACTGAGGCCTCACGGACAGGTGAGCGGCGCAATTACTCGTCTGCTGATTTTGGACGAGTGCCAAGCCATTTGCCTGTAGGTGGGCCGGAAAATATCCGGTCGCACCGTGAGCGGTTTTCAGTCTGGAGCTCCTGATGCACCGGGCTTGGCGCCGCGCCGATTGAGTTTGTAGAGCCTGCCTGTGTGTTTTGCGTGTTGTCAAAGCGCGAATCATCCATCCTGGGCGTTGAAATCAACTGACACAAGATGAGACACACAGCAAGATGAATACCAACAAGGCTAAATACCCCGGCATCCCCAACGTTATCCACGGCAACGGCGCGGTCGCCTACGTCATGAACCATGTCTGCGGCGGTGTCATCGGCTACCCCATCACCCCGTCGACCGAAATCGCCGAGATTTACGAGGCATTCCGGGCGGAGGGCGGCATCAATGTCTGGGGCAAACACCCGTTTTTCTTCGGCCCGGAGGGCGAGCATTCGGCCCAAAGCGGTGCGCTGGGGGCCGCCTTGACGGGTGGACAGTTCATTTCCAACGCCTCGTCGAGCCAGGGCATTTTGTACGCGCTGGAATCGCATTACGTCACCGTCGGCAAAAAGGTCGGTGGCTTTGTGCTGCAGGTCGCCGCGCGCGTGGTGTCCAAACATTCGCTCAACGTCATGGCCGGTCATGACGACGTTTATGCGTTGATGTCCTCGGGTTACACCATTTTGTTTGGTGCCAACCCGCAGGAAGCGGCTGACCTGGCGGCCATTTCTTACCGCGTGGCCTCGCTGTCGCTGATTCCAGTGGCCAACGCCATGGACGGTTTTGCCACCAGCCACATGCTGTGTGAAGCGCTGATGCCCGAGCCCGAGCTGCTGGCCGAGTACCTGGGCGACCCGGCCGGGCGCATCAAGGCGCCGACGCTGGCGCAGGAAATGCTCTACGGTGCCAGAGGCCGGGTGGTCCAGTTGCAGCAGTACCTGACGCGCCGTCAGGCGGACTTGACGCCGGCCAGTCTGTCAGAGTTGAACAGTTTTCTGGGTGCCAACGCCGCCGAGGTAGAACAAGACAACGCGTGTCAACTCGTCGCCCGGACGCTGAGCTGGCTGCCCGAAGAATTGCACGGGCAATGGCAGCGCCAGTGGGTCAACGCTTTTGAGAAAGGCACGCGCCAGTTGGTGCCCGCGCTGGTGGATGTGAATAACCCGGGGCTCACCGGCGCCGTGCAAAACCAGGCAGACTTTCAGGCCGGTGCGGTCGATCACCGCACCCACTTTGTCAACGCGGTGCCTGGCATCGTGCGCCAGGCGATGGACGAATACAGCGCATTGACCGGGCGCCAGTACGCGCCGGTGCAGACCTTTATGTGTGACGATGCCGACACCGTGATGGTGGGCCTGGGCTCGGTCACGGACGACGTCGAGGCGGTGGTCAGCCACCTGCGCGGCTTGGGCCAGAAGGTGGGCCTGATCGCCATCAAAATGCTGCAGCCCTTCCCGGAAGGCGAGCTGGTCGCTGCGCTGCAAGGCAAAAAGGCGGTCACCGTATTGGAGCGTTCGGATCAGACCGCGCTCACCGGCCTGGTGACGCAGGCCTTGTTCAAGGCGCGCGAAAATGCCGCGCAGTTGCGTCACCCCGGCATCCCGGCACTCAGCGCCAGCCCCGTACTGACCACGGCGATCTTTGGTCTGGGCGGCCATGATTTGCAGCCACGCCATTTGATTGCGGCCTTCAAGAACATGCAAGACGGCAAGGTGGCGCCCTTGATCTACCTGGGCTCCCAGTTCTTCTCGGCGACCGCGTCGCCGCGTGTGGCTGAACTGCAGGCGCGCCTGAAGCTCGCGTACCCGGAAACCGAGATGATGGCGCTTGAAACGCAAGCCAACCCGAAGCTGCTGCCCGATGCCGGTTTTCGGGTGCGTTTTCACTCGGTCGGCGGCTACGGCACCATTGCCTCGGGCAAACTGCTGACCGATATCCTGGCCGGCGTGCTGGAGATGCATTCCAAGTCGGCGCCCAAGTATGGCTCCGAGAAGAGCGGGGCACCGACCAACTACTACATCACCCTGAGCCCGGAGCCGGTCAAGATCACCAACGCCGAACTGGAGGATGTGGAAGTTGTCATCGCCCCGGATCACAAGGTGTTCAGTCACACCAATCCGCTGCTGGGGCTGGTCGCCGGTGGCACCTTTATCTTGCAGTCGAACGCGACAGCCGAAGAGGTCTGGCAAGAGCTGCCGGCCCAGGCGCGCAAGACCATTCGCGCGCGCAGCATCAACTTCTTCATCGTGGATGCCTTTGCCGTGGCCAAAAAGCATGCGCCAACGCCGGAGCTGGCGACCCGCATGATGGGCATCGCCTTTATCGGCGCTGTCGCCGGTCACGTCAGTCAGGTCTCAAACGGCGCCGCGCCGGAGGTGATCCTGGAGAAAGTCCGCCAGCAAATCGCCAAGAAATTTGGCGGCAAGGGCGGCGCGGTGACGGAGGGCAACATGGCGGTCATCCGCGAGGGCATTGAGGCCACGCAAAAAGTGGATTACGCGCTCGATGCGTTTGCGCGTATCGACGCCAGGCCCGCGCCAATTGCGATTCACGATGCGTCGCTGTCGGCGTCGATGTGCCAGAGCGCAGGCAGCTCAAGCTGCGCAGGCATGTTTGACCGTGAATACTACGACGACATGGTGCTCAACCCGTTCCGCGAAGGCGCCATTGGCGAAGCCCCGGTGCTGCCCGGCACCGGGCTGTTCATGCCCGCGGGCAGCGCAGGCGCCAAGGACAAAGGGCTGTTTCGCCGCAGCGTGCCCGAGTTCAAGGCCGATTTGTGCACCGGCTGCATGGAGTGCGCGCTGGTCTGCCCGGACGGTGCCATTCCTAACAGCGTGCATGACATTCATGAGTTGCTGCTCACGGGCATTGGCCAACTCGAGCTCCCACCGGCCCAGCATGAGGTCATGCGCGGCCATGTCTATGCGCTGACTGAAGGCGTGCGTGAGGCTTACCGCCAGAGCAAACAAGCGCGGCCGTTCCATGAGCTGGTGGCCGAAGCGGCGACCAGTCTTGAAACCGACAACGTCACCGTGCTTCGTAATTTCACCAAGCTGATCGACGCCTTGGCGCTCTATCCGGTGGCGCGCACGCGGCCGTTTTTCGATGCCATGGAGAAGGCCAAGCCGGGCAGCGGCGCGCTCTACGGCGTCAGCGTGGATCCGTGGAAATGCACCGGTTGTCTGGAATGTGTGGAGGTTTGCGGCCCGGGTGCCTTGGTCACCCGCGAACAGGATGCGGCCCTGCTGCAAACCCTGCAACAGCGCTTTGATTTTCTGAGCAAGACGCCCAACACGCCGGCGCGCTTTGTGGCCGATGCGATCAAGCCCGGCGGCGAGATCAAGCGCCTGCTCCTTGATCGCGCCAACTACTACAGCACCACCGGCGGCCACGGCGCCTGCCGTGGCTGTGGCGAAGTCACCGCCACCCGTCTGGTCATGGCGACCAGCCACGCTATTGCCGACAAACGACAGCGCGAGCATATCCATGAGTTGGAGAGCCTGATTGACGGCATGAAGGACAAGCAGGCGACACTTGCTGATGACGCAGAGCGCCAGCAACGCCTTGGGGCGCTCATCAGCACGCTGGAAAAGAGGCTCTATCTGTACGAGAGCGGCCCGACCGGCAACGGCCCGGCCGGCACGGTGGTGGCCAATTCGACCGGCTGCAGCAGTGTCTACGCCTCCACCTTTCCGTTCAACGCTTTCAAGGACCCTTGGGTCAACAGCCTGTTCCAGGACGCGCAGCCGCTGGCCAAAGGTATCTTTGAGGGCATTGCAGCGCAGACCGTCGGCGACGTGCGGGCGCTGCGCCTGGCGCGGCTGGAACTCGCCGATGCTTACGACGCGTCAACCCACGACCTCGCCTTGCGCATGTTGTCGTGGGAGCAGTTCAGTGCGGCGGAGCTGGGCCTGATGCCGACTGTGATCACCATCGGTGGCGACGGCGCCACCTACGACATCGGTTTTGGCGCGCTGTCGCGCATTCTGATGAGTGGCACGCCGCTTAAAGTCCTGGTGCTCAATACCGGCTCTTATTCCAACACCGGCGGCCAAGCCTCCACGTCGAGCTTTGTGGGGCAGGACTCTGACCTGGCGCGCTTTGGCAGCACCGCGACGGGCAAGCACGAGTCGCGCAAGGAACTCGGCCTGATAGCAGCATTCCACTCCAATGTGTTTGTGTGCGCCACCAGCACCGCGCTGCAAGGCCACTTTCTGAAGAACACGATGGAGTGCCTGTCTTACACCGACGGGCCCGCCGTGCTGGATGTGTACACCCCGTGCCAGGGCGAGCAGGGCATTGGCGATGGCGCATCGTCCGAGCGCTCGCGCTTGGCGGTCGAGAGCCGCATGAGCCCGGTGTTCGTGCATGACCCGCGCCGTGGCAGCACGCTGCACGACTGGTTCTCGCTCGAAGGCAACCCCGATCCGCTGCAGACCTGGGCCACAACGACGCTGGAATACCAGGATGACGAAGGCCAGCTCAAACTAATGAGCATGGCGCTGACACCGGCACACTTTGCCTTGGGTGAAGTGCGCTTCAAGAAGCAGTTTCACAAGCTCGGCGCCGACGATGCCAATGCAGTGCCGGTCGAAGCCTATGTTGAGTTGCCCAAGGCCGAGCGAGCGGGCAAGACCGCGTTCATCTGGTCCACCGATGCCAAGCAGCGCCTGATCAAGATCGCCGTGGCCGAGGCCATCGTCGCGCTGGTTGAAGAGCGGCGCAAATACTGGCATTTGCTGCAATTCCTGGACGGCCAGCATGTGGCCAAGATGGACGAGAGCCATCGCACAGGCATGGCCGCCTTGCAAGCGCAGTACCTTGATTCGGTGACGCAGCGCGACAGCTCGCTTGACTCGTTTGCGCGTGCCATGTCCGAGCTGGCCGCCGCCAGCAAGGCGCCGGTTGGCAGCGCCCGCGTGATCCCCATCATGGCGCTGCCTGCAAGCGCTGGCAGCGCCGCGGCCAGCCCCGCCGTTGGTGCTGCGGCTGAAGCGCTCGTCACTTACGACATCGCTGACCAGGTCAAATGCACCGACTGCAAGACTTGCTACCAGGATTTGCCGGAGCTGTTCGAGAAAATCCGCATCGTCGTTGATGGCGAGTCGCGTGATGTGGGCCAGCTGATTGCTGGCGCCATGGAGCGCATCAAGGTCACGCCCGAGTTGAAGAGCCGCATCAAGCGGGTGGCTGCCAATTGCGACGCGGAGATTATTCTGTGAGTACCGACAGCCTGAACCCAGCCAGCGGCGACGAGTTGGGCCGCTACGTCAGCGCGAGCCGCACGCTCGATGCCACGCGCTCGCAAATCGACGCGCTGGAGCAAACCGAAGCGGTCGAGACCTTCCATCGACAGTTGGCGCTGTTGCGGCGTCGCCTGCTCAGTGAACCGCAGGCGTTTCGGGACATCTTCATCGCTGACGGCAGCGAGGCCATGGTCTGGGAGTTTCAGCAAGACGAGCTGGGCCCCGATTTCACCCGCACGCTGTGGGCCTTGATGCTGCGTGACGACGACACCAGCAAAGTGCTGATGCGCTTTGTCTGGAACGTGCCGCTCAAGCTCAAGCGCAAATTTGTGCGTGCCATCGACACACATTTGTCAGAGCGCTACCCGATGTTCAAGGGCCTGTCGGAAAACTGGCCGGCGGAAAATTACATTCCACCCTTTATGCGTGACGCTGTGGAGCGCTCGCAAGACTTCGGCCTGGTCAACCAGGGTTACCTGGGCTACATGAGCCAGGGCTACAGCGCACGCGAGGTCGAGATGTTTGTCTGGCTGGAAGCGCTGCGCGACAAACAATGTGAAGACAAACCGTGCGAGCTGGGTCTGCATGTGGCAGGCCAAGCCGAGCCCAAGGGCGGCTGCCCAGTCAAGATTCATATCCCGGAAATGCTGGAATTGCTGGGGACCGGGCGCTTTCGCGAAGCGATGGAACTGATCGAAAACTGCAACCCCTTGCCCAATGTAACCGGGCGCGTCTGCCCTCAGGAATTGCAGTGCCAGGGCGTTTGCACGCACCAGAAGCAGCCGATCGAGATCGGTCAGATTGAGTGGTACTTGCCGCAGCGCGAAAAGCTGGTCAATGCCGAGGGCATTGCGGCGCGCTTTGCCAACATGCCCGACCCCTGGGCCAAAGCCGACAAGCCGCCGGTGGCGGTGGTGGGCTCCGGCCCGGCCGGGTTGATCAATGCGTACTTACTCGCCTCCGAGGGTTTCCCGGTGACGGTGTTCGAGGCCTTTCATGCCCTGGGCGGCGTGTTGCGCTACGGCATCCCTGAGTTCCGGCTACCCAACGACCTGATCGACGATGTGGTTGGCAAAATCAAGCTGCTCGGCGGCAAGTTCGTCGCCAACTTTGTGGTGGGCAAAACGGCGACGCTCGAAGACCTGAAACAAGCTGGTTTTTGGAAAATATTCATCGGCACCGGCGCCGGTCTGCCGCGTTTTATGAACGTGCCCGGCGAGCACCTGCTCAACGTCATGTCGGCCAACGAGTTCCTGACGCGCGTGAACCTGATGCAGGGCCTGCACCAGGACTACGAGACACCCTTGCCGGAGACGCGCGGCAAACGCATCATGGTCATCGGCGGCGGCAACACGGCGATGGATGCCGCGCGCACGGCACGACGCTTGGGCGGCCTGGTCACCATCGTCTACCGCCGCACGCAGGCCGAAATGCCGGTGCGGGTCGAGGAATTGCACCATGCGTTCGAAGAAGGCATTGAGCTCAAAGAGCTGCGTGCGCCGCGTGAGTTTGTCGGCGACGACAAGACGCATTTTGTGACCCACAGCCTGCTGGATGTGATCGCGCTGGGCGCGCCCGATTCCTCGGGCCGGCGCAGTCCGGTGAGCACCGGCGAGTCCGAGTCGATGGCGGTGGACCTGGTCATCATGGCGCTGGGCAACACACCCAACCCGATCATCAAAGACTCCGAGCCCAGCCTCAAGACGACCAAGTGGGGCACCATTGATGTGGCTGCTGGCTCGCAACAGACGTCGCTGCCGGGGGTGTATTCGGGTGGTGATGCAGCGCGTGGCGGCTCCACGGCGATTCGCGCCGCCGGTGACGGTCAGGCCGCCGCGCGTGAAATCGTCGGTGACATCAACCTGAGTGCGGACGAGATCAGTGCCATGGTCAGGAGCGCTGCGCACTACACCAAAATGGGTGCGGCGCCGCAGACGATTTTGCAGAAGATTGATCTGGCCGACGGGATTGTCGAGTTCATCGTGCATTCGCCGCTGGTGGCCAAATCGGCGCAGGCCGGCCAATTCGTGCGCGTGTTGCCGTGGGACAAGGGCGAGCTCATTCCGCTCACGCTGGCGGACTGGGACGCGACAGCCGGTACCATTTGCCTGGTGGTGCAAGCCATGGGCGCCAGCAGTATCGCTATCAACCATATGAAGGTGGGCGATGCCTTTACCGGTATCGCCGGCCCGCTGGGCCTGCCCAGCGCCTTGCACCGCTATGAAGGCCAGCAGACGGTGGTGTTCACTGCCGGTGGCCTGGGCTTGCCGCCGGTTTACCCGATCATGCGGGCGCATCTGCGCCTGGGCAACCACGTCACGCTGATTGCGGGCTTTCGCAATGCCGACTTGCTGTTCTGGGTCAAGGCGGGCGAGCGCGTGAGCCAACTGCAAGCCGAATTCCCCGATTTGCTCGACGTGATCTACACCAGCAACGACGGCAGCTTTGGCGCGAAGGGTTTTGTCACCACGCCGCTCGAAGCCATGCTCAGGGATGGGCAGACCAGCAAGGGCCGTAACATTGCCGAAGTCGTCACCATTGGCCCGCCGCTGATGATGCGTGCCGTCAGTGATATGACCAAACCCTATGGGGTGAAGACCGTCGCCAGCCTGAACTCGATCATGGTCGACGCCACCGGCATGTGCGGCGCCTGCATGGTGCCCGTGACGATTGACGGCAAAATGGTGCGCAAGCACGCCTGCGTTGACGGCCCCGAGCTCGACAGCCACATCATCGACTGGGACAAGTTTTTGCCGCGCTTTAACCAGTTCAAGCCGCAGGAGCAGGCCAGCCGGGTCACGCACGGGTTTGCCTGAGGGTGCTGGGAGACGCTTGGATGTGTCAGCGCAGCGTCGTCCATGACGCTGCGGTCTATCAACCAGTGCCGGTCAGTCCCAAATGCTTCCTGATTAGCGCATGCTGTGTGTGAGTCGACCGCGTGTTCAAGGCGTCTAGCAGGGCCGGACTGATTTTCCCGGCGGTCAGCACTTTCCCGCCACGCTGCTGGGTGAAGCGCTGGGCCGCCGTTTCACTGGCAAATGCAGGCAGGTTGCCATTGCGCATCGGCCCCAACGCAGTCGAGCCCTGCACGTAAAAGGCTTGCCTGGCAGGCGTCCAATGACCGGACTCGGTGTCCGTAACATAGGTGGTCGCCACCTCGCTGGCATTGCGCCCCGGGCTATAGCGCGTCACTGCGTTCAGGTAAAGGTAGAGGCTCAGCGGCGAGTCAAAAAAGTGGGCATCGCCATTGCTGAAGATCAGCTGTGCCGCCCATTGCGGCGTGCGTGCCGGGTACATGCCGCAGACCGGGCAGCGCGCGTCTTTTGGAATGGTGCGCGCTGCCAGTAGCGGCAAGCCGGAGGCCGGGTCGTAGGCCTGTGGCGCCGCCATGACACAAATGTCGACGGGCAGGGTGGCGATGGTGCTGCTATTTGCGCGAATCAGCAGCGGGGCAGCCAGCAGCAGTGTCGCCACGCTCAAAAGCACGACGATCAGGCGCGTGTGGGTTCCTTGCCGACCTGTCGATGCGCCGGACCATGCGGATCGAAATCGAAAGAGCAGCCCCTTGCGCGTCATGCCCTGGCGCTCACATCCGGGTGTCGTGCAGCGCACCGCCGCTCAGGTCCACCACATCGGGCTTGACCTCGGCATAGCGCAACAGTTTGCCGCCCCATTTCCCGGCAAATTCTTTGGCATCAGACTCCTGCGCGAAGCTGGCAATCGTCGGCCCCATCGAGCCATGGCGTTTGCTACCCAATACATAGAAACCGCTCTTGGCGTCCATCCAATTGCCGCGCGGCTGGTCCCAGTCGGCCTTGCCCATGTCTTGCACATACACCGCCAGCACCTTGCGCACCTGTTCGGGCTGCAGCATGGTGTTGAATAGTTCCACCGTGTCGCAAAAGAACACCGGCGCGGGCGCACCGGCATAGTGTATTTGCCCCTTGGGGCCGGGGTAGTCGCCCAGCAGCATGCCGTCGAGTTCGCAGGAGGTCGAGGCGTCAATCTCCACGGGGGCCAGCGGCCGGGCGTCGTCAGCGCGGTCGCCGCAACCCGCGAGGCTGCCCAGGGATCCCAATGCAGCCAGGGCCGCAAGACCGAGCAGTTGGCGGCGCGCGCCGCAGGTTGCGTCGACGGGGGTGTGGCGACGGCAGGAACAGGTGAAGTTCATGATTTAAATCTCCAACGTGCCAGTGCAAGCGGCACAACAATCCAGGCCAACATGACCGAGCCCATCAACCAGGGCTTGGCCAGGGCAGGCGGCACGATGGTGGCCAGGCCATACAAGGTGCGAACATCTTCCAGCGTAAACACATTGAGAATGCGAAACACATCTGCCGGGTTGAGCAGCAACATGTATGCGAATGCGTCGCCACCGTAGGCGCCGCCCGTGCCCACCAGCCCCGCCAGCAGCAGCAGGTCAAACACCAACACAAAGAAGAACCACAGTGCAATCGCCAGCCCCGAGGCGCGCGTGCGCTCACGTGCAATCACCGACATCAGCACCGCAAGACTCAGGAAAACCAGACCCAGCAGCACCGAGCTGATCATGAACCCCAGGTAGTGGTACAAACCCGGCCAACTGAACTGCTGAAACAGCAAGATTGCCACCAAGCCAAAGCCCGCCAACGTAGAGAGCGTAAGCGCCGCCGCCAGCCCCAGGTACTTGCCAAGCAACAACTCAAGCCGCGTGATGGGCAAAGACAACAACAGGTCCAGCGACCCGCGTTCGCGTTCACCGACGACTGCATCAAAGCCCAGTAACAAGGCGATCAACGGAATCAGGTAGATCACCAGACTGACCAGGCTGGCGATGGTGAACTCGATCGAGCGCAAGCCCAATTGGCCTTGTTGGGCGCCGCCAAAGTAGGCAATCACCAGCGAGAACACAGTGAACACCAGGGCCACGGCCAGAACCCAGCGATTGCGTATGCGGTCGCGGAATTCTTTCGCGGCCAGTGTCAGGATTTGGGTCAGTTCCATCGTGTTACCTCAATCCGAAAAACCAAAAAAAACATCTTCCAACGAAGGCTCCTGGATTTTCAGATCCAGCAGTTTGGCACCCAGGCCCATGAGCGCGCCCAGCACGGCCATCTTGGCCTCGCGCGGGCAGCTTATCCGCAGCCCATCTGCGCTCGGTGTACTGCTCACTGCCGGAAGATGGGCGACCAGCTGCTGCGCCGCCAGCACATCGACGGGCGCCAAACGCAATGCCAGGCAAAGCGGCAGGTGCATCTGGTTGCGCAATTCCTGCACGCTGCCCAACGCCTGAATTTTGCCGGCCGACATGATGGCGAGTCGATCCACCCGTTCCTGCAACTCGGCCAGGATGTGCGAGGTGATCAGGATGGTGACCCCGTCATCGCGCAGGCCGCGCAATGTCGCGTAGAAGTCGCGTATGGCTTGCGGGTCCAGGCCGTTGGAAGGCTCATCCAGAAACAGCACGCTGGGTTTGCCCAGCAGTGCCTGGGCAAACCCCAGACGCTGGCGCATGCCCTTGGAATACTCTCGCAACGGGCGCGACGCGGCATGCGCCAAGCCGACCCGCGCCAAGGTAGGCGCACATTGCGCACTCGGCGCGCCCTTGAGTTTGGCAAAGAAACGCATCGTCTCAAGGCCACTCAAGTTGTCATACAGCACCACGTTCTCGGGCAGGTAGCCAATGTGGCGGCGTGCAGCCCGAAAGTCGCGCCCGCGTACCGATGCGCCACCAATCAGGATCTCGCCCGCGCTGGGCTCGATCAGCCCCAGCATCATCTTGAAGAGTGTGCTCTTGCCGGCGCCGTTGTGACCGATAAGGCCAAATATTTCACCACGTTGCACGGTCAGGTCCACACCGTCCACCGCGTGCAGGGCACCGTAGTACTTGGCAACGCCGCGAGCTTGAATCGCGGGGCCGCCCAAATCCGGCGGGTTACTGGCCAGGGTAATGTTTGTCACGCCACTCACTCCATTGCTTGTTGTTCGGTTGCATACGCGGTTTGGGATCGACCACGCTGGGCACGCGCAGTATCGGGAACTGTTGGCCGACCAGGCGCAGGGCTTGTACTGCGGGGCTGGCCAGCAGCAGTTTCATGCTGGGGTAGCGCCAGTTCAGCCGGTCCACCATGTCATTGGCCTCGTAGCGCACATCGCCGAGGCCATTGCCATCGCGATCCCAACCCAGGTAATTGTTCCAGTGGTTGCCGCTTTTGGCGCCCCACACCTCATCGCGCGCGCCAACATAGCGCACCTGCTCGCGGTTGGCGATGAAGTCGTTGCCCTCGACCACATTGCGCGTCGAGCCGGCTGACAGGTGCACACCCACGACGTTGTCCACCACCAGGTTATTTTTCAGCTCAACATACTCGACGTCGTAGATGAAAAAACCTCGGTTGTTGCCCGCCACCACATTGCCCTCGACCACCGAGTCCTGGACCGAGCGCAGCATGATGCCGTGGTCGGAGTTGCCCCAGGCGCGATTGTTGCGCACGGTCTGCTCGCGTACCTCCATCAGTGCCAAGCCGCCCCGGTTGTAGTAGCTGTCGTTGTCTTCCCACAGGTTGTAGTAGGAGGTCATGTAGTGCGAGCCATAGCGGCTGTGGTGCAACTTGTTGCCCCGGAACACCGCGTGGTGCGACACGTCCACATAGAGCGCGTCGCGCACGAAGCTGATGTTGTTGTCGATGATTTTCGCGCCCTGCGTGTTGTAGAGCTGGATGCCATTGCCCCGCTGCGCCGAGTTGAAATCGCGCTTGCCGGTGATGGTGTTGCGTTCAATGCGCACATCCTTCACCTTCTCGATCCACAGGCCGAACAGGTTGTACGTCAGGTCGCAGTGCTGCACCACGGCACGGTGCGCACCGGGATAGAGGTAGATGCCGGCGTTCTGGTTTTGCAGGCTGCTGCCAGAATCACGCACGATCAAACCTTCAATCGTGACGTCTGGCGCTGTCACGCGGATGGTGTCACCCGTCAAACCGCCATCGATGGTGGGTCGGTTCAGGCCGCGCAACGTCAGCGGCTTGTCAATCAGCAGGTTGGCACGGTAGTGGCCACGCTGCACCTCGATCACGTCGCCGGGCGCAGCGCTGGCAATGGCGGTCTGCAGGTCCTGCCCCGGCTGCACCACTACTGTGGCGGCATGCAGCGCAGGCAGGCCCGTCAGGTCCAGCGCTGCGGCGCAGACCGCAGCGCACACAAAGCGCCTCATGGCACCAGCCAACCCATCGACTTGAACACCAGGAACAACGCGGCGCCAATCATCAGGTTCTTGAAGCCAACATAACTCACCATGTCCACCACGCCGGCCTGGCGGTAGTGGTCGCGCCACCACAGGCCGTCCTTGACGTATCGCTTGCCCGACAGGCGGATCAGCACCTCATAGACGCTCCAGCCAAACCACCAGCCAATGATGGCGCCAGAAGACAAGGTGCCCATGGCATTCATCACCCAGGCCACCGTGGCCGCGATGGCCAGCGAGATGCCCGCCATTTGCAGTGCACGCTGCGAGCGCCAGCCATCGGCACTCCAGGGCCACAGGTGATCGCGCACTTCCAGCCACAACCACTGCAGGCCATGTGCGCCATTCTTGTGCGCGGGCAGCACGGGCGGCGTGGGCATGCGCGGGTCAGGACCGTTCACAGCCTTTGCGCTGATCTGCTCGGTGAAGCTGGTGGCGGGGTAGATTGGGATGAAATAGCCGTTCTTGCCGATTGGCGTCATTTCCAGGCCATCCTTTTCGCGGCGCTTGCGCTCTTTGGCCAGCGGCGGACAGCCCTTGGTGTCGGTGTACAAAATCATGCAGTCCAGGCAGTGCAGGCATTCGCGGTGGTCAATGCGGCCGTCGGCGTCGATTGCCTGTGCGCCGCAGCCCACGGCGCAGGCCTTGCAGCTATTGCAGTCCTGCTTGCGTTTGAGGCCAAACCAGCGGAAGGTGCTGGGCATGGCCAGCGACGCGCCCAGAGGGCAAATGTACTTGCAGTAAGGTCGCTCGATGAAGATCGACAGGCCCAGGATGGCAGCCACAAACAGGCCGTAAGGCCACGGGCGGTTCAAGATGCCGACCAGGAAGGTGGTCTTGAAGGGCTCGACCTCGGAGAGCTTTTCAGCCAGGCCCATGGAGAACATCGACACCGCGATGAGGCCAAAGAAGATGATGTACTTGAGCCATTTCATCCGGTCGTGCCAGCGCTGGGGCACCTGCCCCTGGAAACGCTTGAATCCCACCACGCTCGCCACCTTGAAAATGGCCTCCGACAGCGAACCAAACGGACACATCCAGCCGCAGAACAGGCCGCGTCCGAACAGGAACACAGTGACGATGATGAAAATCCAGAACAGGAAAATGAACGGATCAGACAGAAACAGCGACCAGGTCCACTGGAACAAAAGCGCATGGAACCAGGTCAGCACCTGGGTGATGGACGGCTGCGCCATGACGCCGAAACCCACGAACACGATGGAGAGGCCCCAGGCGGTGTACTTGAAGGCGTTGACTGGCCACTTGTTTTTGTGAGTTGAAAGGCGCGTGAGCCGCTCGCGGTACGCATAGACCACGCCCACCGTCACCAGCAGCACGATGAACAGGCTAATTTCAACCGCACGTGATTTCCAGATGCGGACCCAAGGCGCATCGGGCTCAACCACCTTGGGTCGGCCACCGTCGAGCATGGACGCAGGCAGCCAGTAGGGTGTGTCAAAGCTGGTGAAACTCCGGGCGCCGGTGGCGCGATCGACGCGGTTACCCAGCAGGCTCAGTTTCCAGGGGTAGGCATCTGAAAACGCCGGGGAACGGATGATGAAGATGGCCGATTCGTTGAAGCTGGGCGAGCCTGTGGCTTGCACGCCATAAAGGTTCAAATAATCGAGGTCGCGGAAGGTGAACGAATCAGTGCCCTGCCTGACCTGCACACGGTCGTACAGGCCACCGCGCACAAAGCCCGAGCCCTTGAACGACTCGCGTCCGGCGGTGCGGATGATGAAGATGGCGTGTTCGTTCTCTTTGAGCTGCAGCTTGAGGTTGCCCCAGCTGGTGGCGCCGAGCACACTTTTGCCAATGTCGGGGTGGCTGAGGTCGCCAAACCACAGTTCGATGAAGGGGTAGGTGCTGCGTTCCTGGCCCAGCTGTTCAGGCATGACGCGCAGGTGCTGCACGGCGCCCCGCTTCACCAGTTCGTCCCAGGTGAGCGCATCGCCAGTCACTTTGTAGCGCGCCGGCTGACGCACGGTTGGCGCCAGAATGCCGACCTGCTTCGCCACAGCCGAACCCGAGGCCATCATGACCTGGTTTTGCGCAATCACCGTGACGGTGGCGCCGGAGATGGCGTCTAGTCCCACCACGTCCTCGTCGGGGCGTGATTGGCCAATTTCAATCTTGTCAGCGATCGACTTCCCGAGGTACTGGTCGTTGAATTTCAGCAGCGCGGACTCGGGGATGCCCAGCAGCAGGATGGGCTCGGAATGTTTGAGCACCTTGACGCCGACGAAGTGGCCGGTCTTGTCCATGCCGATCAGCGTGACCACGGGCTTGCCTGAGTAGGCGGGGGTGTCGGTGATGTCGGTCGAGAGCATCACATAGCCAAGCAATTGGCGGCATTCACCGGCCTTGTCGTAGGCCTCAACGTAGGGCGGCTGGCCCTTGCGTTCTGAAAAATGGTTGGCGCCCGGGAACACATCCTTGCATGGCAACAGCGCGCACATGTCCTTGGCGGTCGCCAGTCCGGCCGGAAGTTCAGCCTCGTAGGAGCCCGTGCCTGCCGCCTGTACGTCTGGAGAGAGTGGAGTGAGCGCAACGAGAAGCGCGATCCAAAGAATCGACAGAAGGCGGAATTTCGGCAAGAGCATCGGATATCCAAACAAGAAAAGGGGCAGCGCAGCCCGGTGGCCACGCTGCCCCAAGCGAGATTTTTTAAGCCTCGACCAGCATGCGCGAGCGCATTTCAAGGTGCAGCGCATGGCAGAAGTTGGTGCAGTAGCACCAGTACACGCCCGGCTTGTCTGCAATGAAGGTGACCGACTTGGTCTCCTGCGGGTTGACGATGAAGTTGATGTCGTACTTTGGAATCGCGAAACCGTGGGTCAGATCTTCCACCTTGTCGAGGTTGGTGAGGATGATGGTCACCTCATCGCCGCGCTTGACCGTCCACTCGCGCAGGCCGAAGGTAGGGGCCTGGGAAGTCAGGTACACAGTGACCGTCTTGCCCTTGCGCTCCACGCGGCAGTCCTTGGCGTCCTTGACGGCGTTCGGGAACTCGTTGATGTCGTACACCTGGCGCGTGCGAATGAGGTTGCGCGGGATGATGATGGAGTCGTGCGGCTCGGAATACACCGAGTGGTCGGCCACCAGCTTCATCTTGTCGCCGCTGATGTCGATCAGCTGCGCCGTCTCGGGGTGCAGCGGGCCGACGGGCAGGAAGCGGTCCTTGGAGAACTTATTGTCCGACAGGAAGTATTTGCCGTCGGCATCCTTGGTTTCACCCATTGAGGTGAAACCGTGCCCTGGCTGATACTGCACGTCCAGACGGTCCACCACCGGCTTGGCAGTCTTGTCGCCCTGGAAAGACTTGATGGCGGCTTCGACATTCCATTTGACGATCTGGCTGTCGAGGAACAGCGTGGTGTAGGCATTGCCGCGGCCGTCAAAGCCGGTG
>NZ_JAAFHA010000092.1 GCF_010365055.1 Rhodoferax sp. | reverse complement strand
GCCTTGCCCAACGGGCCCTGCCACTGAATGCCAAATTCGGCCGCCCGGTCGGCGTTCACCTCCACAATCAGACTCTCCACCAGCACTTGGGCACGCCGGCCATCGAGCCGGTCAATGACCGCGCGCAACTGCCGGTACTGCGGCTCGGGCGCCGTGATGATGAGCGAGTTGGTCGCCACATCAGCCTGAATTTGTCCGCCCGTGGTGGCCATGGTGGCCGCCACGGCTGCCACAGCCACCGCTACGCCGGCGGGTGCCACAGCCGCCGGGGCCTGCCCGGTCATGGCCGCGCGCAAGGTGGCGGCCAGCTTGGTGGCGTCGGCATTCTTGAGGTAGACCACATAAATATTGCCCGCCTCGCCATTGATGCCAGGCGCAGCGGGCTGGTCCAGCTTGTCCACCAGCGACTTCACCAGCGCCACACGGGCCGGGTTGGCCGCGCGCAAAATCAGCGCGTTGGAGCGCGGCTCGGCCAACAGAATGGTCTTGAACGAGGTGTCGGCCTGGCCCGGCGCCGTGCCGACACCCGCGGACTCCACCAGCCGCAGCACCAGCGGTGCCAGATCAGTCGCAATGGCGTGCTTGAGCGGCAAGATTTCGACACCGGTGGCATTGGACACATCCATGGCTGCAATGATGCGCGCCATGCGGCGCAGGTTGTCGGCGTAATCGGTGATGACCAGCGAATTGGTGCCGGGGCTGACGTTGATGGTGTTGTTGGGGCTGATCAGCGGGCGCAGCACCGCCACTAGGTTGTTGGCGGACTCGAAGTTGAGCTTGAAAATCTGCGTCGTGATCTGGTTGCCCAGCGCCCCACCGATGGCCTCGTCGCTCACCGTCACCGCGCCACTTTGCAGCTTGGCATCGGCCTCGGGCACCACCTTGTACAGGCCGCTTGATTCCACCATGGTGAAACCCTGCAGGCGCAGTGCCGCCTGGAACTGGTTCATGGCGGCCCGGCGGCTCACCGGCTTTTCCGTGACCAGTGTCAAGGTTCCCTTGACGCGCGGGTCCACCACCACATTGGTCCCCGTGATGGTCGCCATGGTGCGCGCCACCGCTTCAATCTCGGCGTTGCTGAAGTTCAGTGTCACCGCCTCGCCCGGCCTCGCCGTGGTGCTGGCCTGAGCCAACAAATTTACAGGGAATAGAGCCGCAGCCCCCGTCAGTATTGCACAAGCAGCTATTGAATAAATAGCATTTTTAGGGTCGAGGGGGACGCGAAGTTTCATACCGATTCAACCTATTTTGATGATGGCGCGGGCGCCGTCGCGCCGACCGATGATATTGAGAAGATTAGACAAGGCGTCCAGCCGCTGCGGCGCGGCACTGGCAATGCCATCAAACCGCAGTCTGGCGCCCACCCACTGGCCGGTGCCGGACAATTGTAGGGCGCCCTCCAGCGTGCTCAAGCCCAGCGTCGGCGTCGCGCCCCCGCTCAACAGGACGCGGTAGCTGCCCATCGGCCTGAGCGTGGACAGGCGTGACGACATCTGCAGGGCATCGAGCTGGGCGCGGCCACTGAGCAACAAGCGCCCTGCCGCCCATTCGGCGGTGAGTCCCTGCGTCGAAAAACTCAATTGGCCCTCTGGCTGCAAGGTGTTCCACGGCGTGCCCAGCCCGGTCAACCACTGCGCCGGCCACTGCGACTGGCTGTCGGCCAGCGCCAGCCTGGCCCCGCCCCAACGGGGTTGCAGGCTCACGCGCCACGGCTGCTGCATACAACAATCGGCATTCAGCTCAGCCGCCAGCCCAAGCCAATTGGGGCGCAGCCGCCACGTCAGGCGTCCGGGCAGGGTGGCTGCATCGATGCTGCCGGCGCCGCCGGTGAGCGTGAGCCGGGCCGAGCCATTCCAGACGGTGCCGCGGGCATCGTCCAGCAGCACCCGCTCCTGCAAGCCCTGTTGCACCGCGGCGGCCAGCCAGCGTGCCGGTGCATTGAGCAACAGCGCCAGCACCAGCCCCAGCAGCGCCCCGGCCCACGCCCAGGACCAGGGGGCCGTGAGTGGCAGTGCGCTTGGTGCACTGGTTCGAGGCCGGCTTCGGGCTGGTGCTCTCAAGGTGGTTGATCTGCGAAACATGGAACGGGCGTTTACCTTGGGGATGATCCGTTCGCTGAGCGGGCCGGGCGTCTCAGCGCACGCTCAAGCTGAGCACCAGCGTGCCGTTCCAGCCGCCGGGCGCACCGCCCGCCACCGCAGCGCCGCGCACCAGCCGCGCCTCACTCGGCACGGCGCGCGCCGTCAGACGCACCTGCGCCAGCCATTGCGCCAGCGCGTCGGCGGAGATCCCTTTGAAGCTGAGCGTCACGCGCTCGCCCGTGACCACCAGTTGCGCCGCGGCGCCCAGCGGCTTGACCGAGGCCTCCAGCAAGCGCCGCGCATCCGCAAAACTGAGCGGCGGCTGAGCCTGCAACACTTTGGCCTGCACCTGCAGGCGCTGCATCTGTTGCCATTGGGCGTCCAGCACCAGGCGTTGCTGCTGGGCCGCCTTCAAGGTCGCCAGCGCCGGCGCCAGCGCCAAGCTCCACAGCAAGGTCAGCAATACCAGCACCAGCACAGCCTGCAGCAGGCGCTGCTCGCGGCGCGCCACCAGGCGCCAGCGCGCTTGCAGATCGGACAGCATGTTCATAAGCCAGCCCCCTGTTTGATCACCACATTGTCAGCCTCGACGTTGACGGCATAACCTTGGGGTTTGAGCTGGAAAGAGATCGCGTTGATCTGCTCCGCATTGAGCGTGAGCCCCTTCAGGCGAACTTCACCTGCCGCATATTCAATAGCATTAGGTACTGCAGCGACGGGGGCTGCAGCCCCAAAAGCCCCTAACATGCTCTCCAGGTCGCGGCCCGACGGGGCGCCACTGGCCTGCTGCAAGGTCGCCACCTCGCGCGCCATCTGGACCGGCGCATCCACCACCACGCGCACCTGGGGAAAGGTGGTGGTCAGCACGGCGGCAATGGCCTGGCGCTGGCTGTTGAGCAGGGATTTCTCCTTCCAGGCCCAGGTGTTCAAACCCACCAGATTGATGGCCAACAGCGCCAGCACAGCCAGCCGGGCAGCCCGCCAACGCGGCGCGCTGAGCAGGCTGCGCGCGCCCACCGACCAACGCTTCCAGGTTCTGGCGCTCTGGGACGTGACCAGGTCAAACTGGGCCAGGTCCCAGGCCGACTGCGCGGCCTGCAACTGGCGCTGGGCACTTTGCTGCAGCGTGACGCTGCGCTGGAACACCTGCTCGGCCAACGCCACCACGGCAGGCTCGGCCACCACATTTTTTTCTTGCGCCCCACCACGCAGCGCGATCGCGTCCCGGGACAAGGGCAGTACGGCGACGCTGCCCTGGGCTGCGCCCACCAGGTAGGCCGCGTCGGCCTCACCCGTCACGTACAGCGTGTCGGCGAGTGCCTGCGGCGTGAACTCGGGCACGATGCGATTGACCGCCCGCCCGGACTGCTCCAGCACCTGCACGGCCGAGCGCAACCAGGCCCGCTCACACACCGCCACCCACACCGGCGCATCGGTGGGCGGCTGGGGCTCCAGCGCAAAATGCAGTTGCTCGGTGTCGTCGAGCAGACGGTCTTCCAGCAGGCCATCAAGCACCGCCCGCACGCGCAAGGCGCCACCGTCCTGAAAGAGTCGCCGCCCCAGTGTGCCCTTGGGCAGTTGCACCTGGTGCCAGGACAGGCGCTGCGCGGTGACCAGTGCCACCACCTCGCCGTCGGCTTTGCCCACCAGCGGCAACAGCGCCAGCGGCGCGCGCGACTGCTCGGCCACCGTGCTGCCATCGCGGGTCAGCACGTAGTCGTACAAGGCAGCCGCGTCAAGCGGCTCGGCAGGCAGGGTAACGATCAGGGTGGTCATGGGTGCGGGTGGGTGCGTGTCGGCGGTCATTGTAGAGTGGGGGAACTGCCCGCCACGCGTTGCCGTGACAGTGTTTTTACCTCCAGCCCATCGCGCTGCACCACAGAGACCTCTTGCACCGTCGCCTGGTCAATCCGCAGCTTACCGCGCACTTCAAAGAAGCGCGACGACACGCTGTGCAGCGCGGCATTGAACTGCGCCGAGGTCTTGCCGCTGATCCGGCCGGCATCACTCAACGTTGCCAAGTGGGTGGTGTTGCGCGCCTGCACCAGGCGGTGGGCGTCGGCCAAGTCGAAGCCCTCGACACAGGCGTAAATCACTTCGGCCGCAGCGGTGTTGAGGTTGACCGGTGTGCGCACCGGCAAAATCGTGATCAACGGGCGCAGCACGGCGATGCTGCGCGCCGACAAACCAAACCAGGCCAGCTGGTCGACCGTTTGCGGCCACAGCGTGACCTTGGCCGCATCCGATTCGGCCGCGGCTGCCGCTGAGGCCCCCACCGCAGCGCCGCCCGCCGGCGTGGGCTGCGCCAGCCGCAGCTTGTCAAGCATGAGGATCAACTCGGTATCAGGCAGATCGAGCAGCTCAAACAGCCGGGTGAAAGCTAGTTCGCTCGGCGCGTCGATGGCACCGTTTTGCACCAGGTTGGTCACGTTCAGGCGCGACTGCAAATCAGTGATCTGGCCCGACAGAAAGGCCTCTTGCGAGGCGTCGCCCGCTTGCGTGTCGCTGCGGTCAGCCGCCAGGAAGCTCGACAGCCGCGCCGGCTCCAGCGGCACGGCCCACGGCTCGGCCAGATGGTCGGCGCCGCCTTTGCGGCCATCCTCGCGCAGTATCAGCCGTGCCCAATCGAGTGCGCCGCTCAATATCCACGCCGACTGCATGCGGCTGCGCTCGGCGGCCTCGACCTCAACGCCGCGCCATTGCTGCCAAAGCGTGGCCGAGGCGAGCGAGGCCACCAGCACCACGGTCAGCATGGCGGTCAGGATCGCGGCGCCGCGCTGCGACTTCATTTGCCGCCCCCCCGCGTGGGACTGACCCAGTCACGCGTCACGCGGCCACTGATGGCTTGGCCGGCTGACAGCGTCAGCTCCAGCCGCACGCCGTCGGGGATCAACGCAGCCGCTGCCGCCTGGGCCGCGCCGGGGGCGCCGGCGCTGGACAGCGGGTTGCTCCAGGCGTTGTCCCGAAAATAGAAAATTTGCCACTGATCGAGCGCCACCACCCGCACCTCCCGGGTTCTGGCGTCGTCGCTCGGGTTCTGCCCCCACAAGGCGGCCTGCTGCCAGGCTAGCTGCAATTGCCCGCGCGTGTTCACGGGCGGCGACTGCCAGCGCAGCCACTGGCCGGCGCCGTCAATCGTGCGCCGCGACCACGCCACCACCCGCAAACCCTCGCCAGGCATCGCGGTGCCAGCGCGCAAGAGGCGCAGGGCGCGCCCGTCCCAGTCCAGGCTCGGGGTGTTGGGCTGGCTGGCGAGCGCATCCAGGTCGGCGCCCCACTGGGCCAGGCCCGCCTGCAGGGTGAGCACATCGTCCGAATGCTGGCGCATTTGCGTCTGCGCGCGCGTCATGCCGTCAAGCCCGCGCCAGCTCAAGGCCGCCATCAGTGCCATCAGGCTGATCGCCACCAGCAACTCAATCAGCGTGAAGCCTTTGACACGCGGCCGCGGCAAGGCTGACTGAGCCATCAGTAGCGCCCCACCACCGTCGACAGGCGCAGCACGGAGTCGCCCCCCTTGAGCACCTGCGCGTCGACCCGCCGAAAACTCGGGTTGGGGGTGGATCGCACCGCCAGTGCCACCGTGAAAACCTCCCCAGCCTGCTCGCAGGTGATGCTGCTGTCGCCGACGTCGGGCATCTGTTTCGCCAGGCGCACCTTGACCAGTTCATTGCCGGCACAGGTTTGGCCGAGCAAGACGTCCGACTGGCGCTGGGCATGGCGCGTCAAGGCGCCGGTCGCCTGCAAACCGGCCAGTAAGGCAATGGCCACAATGCCCAGCGCCACCAGCACCTCGACCAGGGTGAAACCGCGTGCGCTGCGGCGCTGCGGCCGGCTCGCGCGGTTCACGGCGCGCCCGCCAGCACGGCAAACGGGCGCACGCCGTCAGTCGCCAGACGCACGCTTTTGCCCGGCTGGGTGCGCGACGTCAGCACCACGGCTTGCGGCTCGATGATGGGCTCCGGGCCCAGCAACAGCGCAGGCACCAAGGCGCCGGCGGGGCTGTCGGCCACACGGGTATCCGGGTCGAGCCACTGCTCGGGCAAATTGGCGTCCGCTTGCGCCGAGGGCGCCAAGCCCTCAAAACGAAAACCATCCGCCGTGGCCCGCCAGCGCACCGGCACGCCGCTGACCCGGGAACGCGCCCGCGCCGACTCCAGCAACGCCGCCAGGCGCTCGGCGTCGCGCGCCAGCGCGACCTGCGAGGTGTCGCGCATCGCAAAGCCGACACCGGCCGAGGCCATTGCGATGATCGCAACGACGACCAGCAGCTCCAGCAGCGTGAAGCCCCGACTGGTACAGGTTCTGGTCATCGCGCGCGAAGACGAATTCAATATTTTTTGACCATTGCAGGCCCTGCTACGGCTGCCAGCTGCCGATGTCGGCATTCTTGCCCTCGCCCCCGGCTTGCCCATCGGCCCCAAAGGACATCACATCGATCTCGCCCTTGATGCCCGGATTGAGGTAGGCATAAGGCTGGCCCCAGGGGTCATTCGGCAGCAGATCCAGGTAGGACTTCCAGTTGGGCGGCACTGGGGCGGTGGTGGGCTTGGTCAGCAAGGCCTGCAAACCCTGCTCTGCCGTGGGGTAACGCTGGTTGTCCAGCCGGTAGAGCTTGAGCGCCTGCATCAGGTTGTTGACGTCAGTCTTGGCCGCCGTGACCCGCGCGTCGTCGGCCCGGTCCAGCACGTTCGGCACGATCAGTGCCGCCAGCACCCCGATGATCAGCAGCACCACCATCAGTTCGATCAGGGTGAAGCCGGCCTGGAGGCGACGGCGCAGGCTTTGAGAAATTGATTTCATCGGTCAGGGTCACTTTCAAATGGCTGGGTCGCTTCTATGATAATCCAGCCATGAAGACCGCATTGCTTTCCCTGTGGTGGCTACGCATGGCCACTTTTTCGCTGGCTGCCCTGGCCGCCGCCAGCGCCACCTACTGGGTGCTGAAGTGGCAGGCCACGGTGCCCTCGAACCTGACGGCTGCCGTGGTTTATACCGCGCCGCCGGCGGCGGACCCGCAGGTGGTGGCCCGTTTGCTGGGTGGGGGCCAAACCAGCGTCAGCGCCAAGCGGGTGGACAGCGCTGCCAGTCATTTCAAATTGAGCGGCGTTCTGGTCAACCAGGCCAGCGGTGATTACGCCGTGATTTCCGTCGACGGCAAACCGGCCAAGCCGTACCGGGTCGGCGCTCACGTCAATGATGATCTGGTGCTGCACTCGGTGGCGCCGCGCAGCGCGTCCCTGGCCACCAGCCGGGATGCACCGGTGTCGGTCACGCTGGAGTTGCCAAAACCAACGCAAGCGTCAACCTTGCCGGCACGGGCAGCAACGCCAACGCCTAAACAAGAAGAATGAGCCGCCGCCCGGCTCAGGCGGGCGTTGCCAGCGCCAGCCGCATGGCGTCCACCACTGACTTGTAATCCGGCTTGCCAAATATGGCGCTACCGGCCACAAAGGTGTCGGCCCCGGCATCGGCGACGCGCCGGATGTTGTCGACCTTGATGCCGCCATCGACTTCGAGGCGAATGTCTTTGCCGCAGGCCGTGATGCGCCGGCGCACGTCCTCGATCTTGCGCAAGGCGGATTCAATGAAACTCTGCCCCCCAAAGCCCGGGTTGACACTCATGATCAGGATCAGGTCAATGTCGTCAATCACCCAATCGAGCACGTCCAGCGGCTCGGCCGGATTGAACACCAGGCCCGCTTTGCAGCCCTTGGCCTTGATCGCCTGGATGCTGCGGTGCACATGACCGGAGGCGTCCGGGTGAAAGCTGATCAAGTCCGCGCCCGCGTCGGCAAAGGCGCTGGCGAGCGCATCCACCGGGTGCACCATCAGGTGCACGTCAATCGGCACCGCCACGCCGCCCGCGGTCTTGGCATGCGGCTTCAAAGCACTGCAAATCATCGGGCCGAAGGTGAGATTGGGCACGTAGTGGTTGTCCATCACGTCAAAGTGAATCCAGTCGCAACCGGCGGCGATGACGTGCTTGAGTTCCTCGCCCAAGCGGGCAAAGTCGGCAGAAAGAATGGAGGGGGCGATGCGGTAGGTCATGAAAGAAGTTTAAACGGTCTCTCCCGGCAGCTGCGGTCAATCCAGGACAGAGTTGTTAGCATCACGCCCATGTCCAAATACCAATTTCGCGTTGAAGTCGCGCCGCGCTATCTCGCTGCCCAATCGGCGCCACGGCAAGACCTGTATGTGTTCGCCTACACCATCACCATCATCAATGTGGGCCAAGTCAGCGCGCAGTTGATCTCACGCACCTGGAACGTGAACGACGCCAACGGCCACACCGAGCGCGTCAAGGGCCTGGGCGTGGTCGGGCAGCAACCGCTGCTCCAACCTGGCGAGGCCTTTGAATACACCAGCGGCACGCGCCTGCGCACGCCCACCGGCACCATGCACGGCAGCTTTTTTTGCGTCGCTGAAGACGGCGAAAAGTTTGATGTCGATGTGCCGATGTTTGTGCTCGACGGCCTGAGCCCCAGCGGCGGCACCCGCACCCTGCACTGAAGCCCAGATCGATGACGCCCACTTTTGACCTGTCTGAACTGCTCGATGCCCTGGACCCGCAGGCCGATCTGGCGCACCGCCACCTGTGGCTGATCGACCTGCTGCGCTGGATCCGCGGTAACCGCGATTCAGTGCCGCGCGCGCTGGCCCGGGTGAGGCTGCTGCTCGACACCCTGCAACAACGCCCGGATGCGCGGGCCAAGCTGCAAAGCTGGTGGCAGGTGCTGCTGAGCACGGTGGATGCCACCGCCTTGCTGGCCGACTACGGATTCTCCTCACGCAGCGCTTTTGTCAGCGAATTGGCCGATCGCCTGCGCCTCAAATGGCTACCCGGCACACCGGAGACGGCCGATGCCTCGGCCCTGTTTGCCCTGGTGCTGTGCGATGCCTTTGATGCCCAGTGGATCAACGCCCTGGACGACGCCACCTTGACGCGGCTGTCTGAGCTGCTGCACGTCTCCTGTCAGGACATCAACGAAGGCAATTGTGCCTGGGTGCCGCAAGTCAACCAAAGCAACGTGTCGCCCTGGCAGGCGACGCTGCTGGAGGCGCTGACCTTTTGCACCAGCCAGATTCGCGCCGCCGGTTTTTCACCCGAATTGCGCTTGCGCATGAACGTGCCGGCGCGGGAAACGGCGCCCTTTCACGCGCTGGATGACGACATCGTGGCGCTGCAAGTCGCCTATCTGGCCAGCCCGCACGTGGACTCGCCCGCGCGCCAGCATGCGCTGCAGCAGTACCTGAGCCGCCTGGAGGCCTGCCGCCAGGCCGCCGCGTCGGTGTACACCCACCTCGACAGCAACGGCATTTCGGTCAACCTGGTGTTTCAACTGCGCCAGCTGCGCGAGCGGGTGTTGCGCGTGCGCGCCCTGCTCGATTGCCTGCTAGCGGCCAACCCGCAGGCCAGCACCGCGCGCTTGCTGGCGCAATTGGTCACGGTCGGGCAGGCGCGGCGCAGCCTGCGCGCCCTGATTTCCGCCAACTCGTCAATGCTGGCGGCCAAGGTGGCTGAGCGCAGCTCCGAGACCGGCGAGCATTACCTCACCCGCACGGTGCCCGAGTACCGCGCCATGCTGCGCCAGGCCGCTGGCGGTGGCGCCTTGACCGCCGTCACGACCTGGATGAAGTTCGGCGTGATGGCACTGGGCTTGAGCGCTTTCTGGAGCGGCTTCTGGTCAGGGACCGCTTATGCGCTGAGCTTTGTCATGATTCAGTTGCTGCACTGCACCCTCGCTACCAAGCAGCCCGCCATGACGGCGCCGGCCATGGCCGCCAAACTCAAGAACCTGGACGAGCCCGGCGCGCTCGACGCCTTTGCCGACAAGGTCACCTCCCTGGTGCGATCACAAGTGGCGGCGGTACTGGGCAATGTGCTGCTGGTGTTCCCGGTGGTGCTGCTGATCTCCGCCGCATTGCAGCTGGCGCTGGGCCAGCCGATGATTGACGCAAAGCAAGCCGATTACGTGTTGCACTCGCTCTCGCTCCTGGGCCCGACCGCCTTGTTCGCGGCCTTCACCGGCGTGCTGCTGTTTGCGTCAAGCATCATCGCGGGCTGGGTGGAGAACTGGTTTGTGCTGCACCGGCTGGACTCCGCCATGCGTTACAACCCCAAAATCACGGGCGTGCTCGGCGTGGCGCGAGCACAAGCTTGGTCCGCCTTCACGCGGGACAACATTTCCGGCTTTGCCTCCAACATCTCGCTGGGCTTTATGCTGGGCCTGATTCCCGCCTTTGCCAGCTTCTTCGGGCTCGGGCTGGACGTGCGCCACGTCACTCTGTCAGCGGGCCAACTGGCCGCGGCCTGCGCCACGCTCGGTTGGGATGTGCTGCGCCAGCCGGCCTTATGGTGGTGTGTGGCGGCGATTCCCGTCATCGGCGCCCTGAACCTGGGCGTGAGCTTTTTTATGGCTCTGCGCCTGGCCATGCGCGCCCACAACGTCACCGGCGTCGACCGGGCCCGCGTGCGCGAGGCCATCTGGCAGCGCTGGCGCCAGGCGCCACTGAGCTTTTTCTGGCCGACTGCAGAGATACTGCCGGCGCCCGACCCACTGAAAGACTAGCCATGGGTGAATTTGATCTGATCGAACGTTATTTCAAGCGCCCTGAGCGCCACACAGCCCGGGTCGCCTTGGGTATTGGCGACGACTGCGCGTTGCTGCAGCCGGCGCCCGGCACGCAGCTGGCCATTTCCTGCGACATGCTGGTTGAAGGGCGCCACTTTGTGGCCACGATGGACCCGTTCAAGCTCGGCCACAAATCACTGGCCGTGAACCTGAGCGACCTGGCCGCTTGCGGCGCGCGCCCGCTGGCCTTCACGCTGGCGCTGGCGCTGCCGCGCGCCGACGAGGCCTGGCTGGCGCCATTTGCGCAGGGCCTGCTGGCGCTGGCCGACGCGCACGGCTGCGAGCTGATCGGTGGCGACACCACGCAGGGGCCGCTCAACATCTGCATCACGGTGTTTGGCGAAGTGCCGGTGGTCAATGGCCGCTCGCAGGCGCTCTTACGCTCGGGCGCGCAGGCCGGCGACGACCTCTACGTGAGCGGCAATGTGGGCGACGCGCGGCTGGCGCTGGAGGTGTTGCGCGGCAGTGTCTCAGTGCCGGAAGCGGTGTTCAACGCGGCGCGCATGCGCCTGGAAACCCCGACCCCGCGCGTGGCGCTGGGGCTGGCGCTGCGCGGCATTGCCAACGCGGCCATTGATGTCAGCGACGGCCTGCTTGGCGACCTCGGCCACATCCTCAAACAGTCGGGTGTGGGCGCCACGGTAGACGTTGACATAGCTACTACATTAGTAGCTGCTTACGCTTATTCCACGGGGGCTACAGGCCAATTTGATATAAATTTTTCGCCTGACCACTGGCGCCGCTGGGCGCTCTCTGGTGGCGACGACTACGAGTTGCTTTTCACAGCGCCCACCTCAGCGCGCCAAGCGGTTGCAGCCGCCGCGCAGAGTAGCCAGACCACTGTCACCCGCATCGGCCAGATTGACGCCGAGCACGGCCTGCGGCTGGTCGATGCGCAAGGTCAACCGGTGTCCAACCGCTACGCCTCGTTCGACCACTTTGCCTGAGGCCTGAATGCGGCAAGAGCCGGTGATCCACCCCATATAGGCACTGACGGCGCCGGGTTGGTCCACGAAGGCAAGGGCAAACCACGGTATGGATGTGAAGTCACCCTTCCAATGGACAACGGCGCACCAAAAAAGAGCCGCCAGGCTTTGCTTCCTGGCGGCTTGATCTCAAACGCTCAGAACGATTT
Source organism: Rhodoferax sp. (assembly GCF_010365055.1). Classification (GTDB taxonomy): domain Bacteria; phylum Pseudomonadota; class Gammaproteobacteria; order Burkholderiales; family Burkholderiaceae_C; genus Rhodoferax. Next base: position 3,474 of record NZ_JAAFHA010000092.1, on the reverse strand, counting down.
GCTGATGCCCAGCACCAGGCGGGCTTTGCCGGCATCGCCGACTTTGCTGGTCTCTGCGCCAGACAAGGTGGCAGAAGCGCCGAGGTCATTGCCGAAGTCGTAGCTCACACCCAGGCTGTAGTCATTGGCACCAGAATTTCCATTGGCTGTGTTGCGGAATCCAACAGCCGCGTTCAATTTCAAGAGGTCGGTCAAAGGCTGCGCAAGACTCAGACTCAGACGGGAATGTTCGTCGATAGAGCCAGTCGTGCCCCGCGTCAGCTTGGCAGTGAAAATGCCGTAGGACAAGCTGCCGTACAGCTCATTGCCGTTCCAGTCGGCCTGGTCTGGATAGACGTAGCGCACGTAGCCCACATCGAAAGAAAGATCCTTGCTGATCTCGCCTCTGTAGCCGCCGTAAAGGTCGATCTCAACATCGGCGTTGTCGAACCTGCCGGTGGAGTTCCAGTTGCCCACGTAGAAGCCACTGCCAAAGGCGTAGTCCACGCCGCCCTGGATCGCCGGCTGGCTATGTTTATTGCGAACAGGGGAATCCTGATCCACACCATTGGACTTATAAAGCGACACAGCGCCGATGTTGAAAGACAGGCCTTCGGCTTGCGCCAGAGAAGGCGCCAGCATGGCAGCGGCCATGAAAGTGGCAATGGCCAAGGGGGTCTTGATGAGATTCATAAGTTGAATTCCTGTGGTGATAATGAAATACGATCCGCAAATCAACATGCAATTATCGGGCCAGCAAGAAGGCCTTGCAGGGCCACTTTTGCACCAAACCAACACATCGCGGAAGCTGCAACCGGTTAATTTTGGTGCATCGCGCGCTGAGATTGCAGCCACTGCAATGGCCACCAGTCTTTGGAAGGATTTGCACCTCTGGGAGTGCGCCCATGCTGGGCGCACCCTAAAAAAAACCCCGCCGGGTTGCCCAAGCGGGGTTTTTAGGTTCAACCTTTAACTGACTTGCGTCAGCGTCAGATTAGAACGAGTGGTACATACCGATGCGGTATTGGTTGCCGCTGTCGGTTCCTTCATTGGCTGTTTGACGGCCAAAGGAGGCGTTCAAGTTGGTGCGCTTGCTCAAATCATATTTGGCAACCACTTCGGTCAACTTGGCGATGTCACGCTTGGCGTAGTTGGCACCGACGGTGAAAGCACCGAGAGGAGCCGACACGCCGACGGACCATGCAGCGGCCCGGTTGAAACGAACGTAATCGGCAGTGCCAGGTGTCCGGATGGATGCATATTCATTAGCCAGATTAGCTGCATAGACCGCATCGGAAGTGCCGACATTTTTACCGTCATAGCCAACACCGAACTTGGCCACGCCCAAATCATAAGTCGCAAAGGCTTCCAGACGGTTCTTGCGAGCGCGCTCCAATCCCATAGGCAAATCTTCACGGAAGCTGTACCCCTTGACTGCGATGCCAACAGCCAGAGGGCCCTTGGCGTAGCCGCCGTTCAAAACGCCCACCTTGACGGCGCCGTTCTGGGCGCCATCAGTCGCAGATTCAACATATTGGACAGAGGCAGTAAAATCACCAAACTTCGTGCCATAGGTCAATGCATCCACCGGCGAGCGGTTGACAACCATGGAACCGTCATAGATTCCCAAGTACAGGTTGGCCGGAGCGACCATGCCCTGGGTCAGCAGATTGCCGCTGCGGACGTTGGTGAAGCTCACTTGGCCGAAACCACCGGTCAGGCTAACGAAGGTCTTGCGGCGATTCAGGGCATTGCCGAATCTCTCGCTTGATTCGTCAAACTCGATGCCAGCGGCGGCTTTCAGGCCGCTGCCGAGGTCTTCCGTCACGCCAACCTTGATGGTGGCGTCGGTCAGGCTGATACCACGCTGACGAGAACCGCCGATGGTGTCATAACTTTGGGCAGCAGCGCCAACAATGCCGGTCAACGATACGGTGGATTGTGCGAAAGCGGTGCCGGCAGTAGCCAGAACAGCCAAGGCGATCAGGGTTTTTTTCATGTCAAATTACTCCAAGGTTAAACAGAGGGCGCCGGATTGAATGATCTCAGAACCCCGGGCCAACCTCCTTGTTCAGGAAGTTGGGTCTATTGAACCAGAGGCCAGGGGGCTTGGTAAAGAAAAGGGCACAAATAGCCGGTAAAGAAAGCCTTTCTGTTGCAGGCTCGCAACAGGTGAGCATAAGACTGGCCGCAAACCGCTGCCAGGGCCTATGGGCCTACGCCGCCTAGCTTGGCGGCAGGGCTTCCAGATGCTTCATTGCGAACATGCAGTCTTTGAAGCGCCACTTGGGGCTTCGTGTGGTCAAGCCGTTGAACGAGCGGGCATTGGCAACGTGAAGACCATCCTGTGACGGACAGTCTGAGGCGGCGCCAGGTTCTGCCATGTACTCATCGAACCGCTCCCCGCGCGCGGCGGTGACGTCGGTCTGCTGCTCGATGTAGATGAGGCGGTAGCAGAGCCCACACTGCTGAGCGCCCGGCTTCGTGCGCGCGTTTCAAGAAGCATGCACGGCCGCAAAGTGGATGTGTTGATTGACGCGCCCAACTTGCTGCGTTTGCCGATCCATACCGTGGCCCATGCAGAAGGGGTCAGGCGGTGAGGCTGGTTGCTGCAGCCCGCCAGTGTGTGGCTGAGAGTCAACGTGTTGGTGCTGGTCAGCGTGCGGGTGAATAGCCACACTATTTATATCCAATTGTCCTGCAGCCCCCGCCGGAAAATCGTATTCAACTATTAATTTGTGAGCGTTTCGACCTGAAAACCGATCACGCTGCGGCTGGCTTGGCTGAACTGGGCGCCTATCAGGTGGATCGGCTCGCCCCGCAAGCGTCGCTTGTCAGCGTAGCCCTTGTCTTTGATCTGTTGGAAGGCGCGGCCCTGACCTGGGGCCCCGCCAGCTGTCATGTCAGCCAGCTCACCACCAGCGAAAACGTCACAAAAGCCGCCGCCGTGGACACCAGAATGATGCGCGCAATGCGGCCGTTGTCAGCACCAAAGCGCTCGGCCAGCAAGGACACATTGCTGGCACTGGGGAGCGCCGCCACCAGCACCAGCACGGTGAGGGCAAAACGGTCCAGTGGCAGGCCCAATTGGATGGCGCTTGAGCCCACCAGCAACACCAGCAGCGGGTGCAAGAACAGCTTGAGCGCAGCCACCGGCAGGTAGTCCCCCAGCGGGATGGGCGGGTGCTTGTGCCGGGTTGCCAGCATCTGCGAGCGCGCCAGCACCGCGCCAATGGTGAACAAGGCCACCGGTGCGGCGGCGTCGGCCAGCAGGCCGACCGTTTGCGCCACCGGCTTGGGCAGCTCCAGCTGCAGCGCCGAGGCCAGCGCACCGAGCAAGATAGCCCAGGGCAAGGGGTTGCCGAGCACGCCTTTGAGGGCACTTTTGAGCGCCTTGCCGGCGCCATGCACATCCGCCCCGTCCAGCCTTGAGAGCGCAATACACAGCGAGGTGGTCACCAGCATGTCGATCACCATGGTCACAATCACCGGCCC